>DATCJI010000360.1:0-5822 GCA_036562835.1 Xanthobacteraceae bacterium
AGGAGCTCCAGACGGCCGGAATAGACCCAGTCGGGCAGATAGGTTGCGCGCGCATTGCCGGCGCGAAACCACCAGGCAAATGCGAGGGTGGCGCCAATCGTCGGCACCACGATGGTAAGCATGATACCCAGCGCATTGAGCATGATCTGCGCATTGCCCGCGCCGATAGGTCCGCGCGGCTGGAGCACGCCGCCGGAGCAAGCGCCGAGTGAGAGCACGGCGAAAGCAATCGCCGCGCGCGCCAAACCTGCCAGCCGGAATGTTATGAACAAGCCTGAATCCGTCTAGACTTCGGGCGATCAGGATAGGACAGGCCATGGTTGTGAGGCCAGTAGGCACGCGACGAGGAGTCGGTGCGAACGACAGGAACCCGACTCAACCGAGTGTAGACATTTCTAAATCTGGTAGTTGTACCAGACCACGAAACTGTAACAGACGACGATAAAGCCGAGGATCATGAGAGCGGTCCGCTTTGGCACGATTGTCCACACGATCAGAATGACCATGATCTCCGGGATCTTGCACAGCGGCCATGCATCCCCGAGAACGTCCATGAACCATGCGACAATTGGGTTCGCCTCATGACCGCCGCGCGCCAGCATGCGGTACGTGCTGAGCACGTCGAATACTTCAAGGACGAGCGCGGCGACTGCGAGGAGGAGGATGGCGATATTCAACATGACCCCTTCATGACAGAGAGAGTCCACCTCACAAGCGCATTGCGCATTTCGGTTCTCACGTCGGCATGCGTCCGTCCCGAGCGGGCGGGCACGCGAAAGGAGTGGTCCGCATCATGCAACAGATGTAGCGAAGCCGGCTCGCCAAGTTGGCTGATCGTCCGTTGCATGAGCTCCACATCAGCGAGAGCGTCGCGCGTGCCCTGCAGAAATAACATCGGGATGCGCACCTCAAAAAGATGCTTCGCCCGCTCGTCTGATGGCCGCTTCGGCGGATGCAGGGGGAAGCCGAGAAAGACGAGACCGCGAACGCCGGCGATAGGAGAGGCGGCCTGCGCCTGCGAGGTCATGCGTCCGCCGAACGACTTACCGCCGGCAATGAGAGGCAATGCGCCTGCCCGCTTCGTTGCTTCTGCTGCGGCAGCCCGGACTGTGGCCTGGGCAAGCTGCGGCGGGTCCGGTCTGCGGGAGCGGCGCTCCATGTAGGGAAACTGGTAGCGCAGGCTCGCGACGCCTTGGGCAGCGAGCTCCGCTGCAAAAGTTTCCATGAAGGGATGAGCCATGCCGGCCCCCGCGCCATGCGCAAACACAAAGCAGGCGCGTGCATTGGCGGGCATCAACAACAGTCCGGAGACACTTTGGCCGGCATCGATCGTTATGGTCAGCGGTTCCGGCGCGGACGGCATTATCTGTTAGCCTGGTTTGAGCCTCGTGGCGGCTGGCGGGTTGCATGATAGTATGGATGCACGAAAGCTCTCGTGGTTTTTGCAGGAGGGGTGAAGCGTCATGGCAAAAGGGGCTGCGTTGCTGCATTCACTGTTAATTGGGGGCTTGCTTACTTTTTCAGCGCTTGCCGCCAACGCTCAAACCGGCACTGCCGTGGATCCCGCTGTGCAGAAAGGCAAGGTCCATTTGCTGCCCGCAACCTTGGAAACCACGCAGTGGGGCGTATTCAACAACGCGCAGTCTCCGGTCCTGACGATAAGCTCCGGCGATACCGTCGTGATGGAGACCATGATGCACGCGCACAACCAGGTTGTGCCCGGCCGCACCATCGAAGAGATCACAAAAATCCGAATGGATTACGGAAAGACGTTCCACACATTGACGGGGCCCATCTATGTAAACGGGGCTGAAGCTGGCGATATTCTGAAAGTGACAATCAACAAGATCGTGCCGCGAGCCTACGCAGCCGACATTATTCTTCCCGGCCTTTTGGGCCAGTTTCCGAAGCAGTTCCCCATAGGTCAGGTGAAGTACGTTTATCTTGATACGGATCGGCAGGTGGCCGAATGGGTTCCTGGCGTGAACCTGCCGTTACGGCCTTTTCCTGGCGTAATCGCCGTCGCCCGCAAGGAGCCCGGCGAACATGGCAGCGCGCCTCCTGGCAATTTCGGCGGCAATCTGGATTTGCGCGACATGGTGGCTGGGACGTCGATCTATCTGCCGGTATTCGTTCCGGGAGCGCTGCTGTGGAGCGGAGATTCTCACGCGGCGCAGGGAAATGGGGAAGTGCATGGCGGGGCGCTCGAAACAGCTTTCAAGGAGCTCAATCTGACGGTGCACGTGATTAAGGGCAAACAGCTCGATATGCCGCGAGTCGAGACTGCCACATCGTGGATCAGCATCGGGCTGGGCAAGAACCTGGACCAAGCTTGGGATCAGGCCGTGGTTGAAACGGCAAAGCTCATTTCCGAGCAGCGGGGCGTTTCGCTGGACGAGGGCAAAAAGCTGTCGGCCACCATATCAGATTGCCGGGTCACGCAGATTGCAAATCCGGTGCAGGGCATACACTGCCTGAATCCGAAGGATACAAACCACAGGGAAGACCTCGATCGACCAACGGCGGAAACCGCGCAGCATTACGTGACCTACGCGAAGGACATATCGCTCAACAAGGCGATCGATACTGCGTCGTGGGAGATGATCAAATTGCTTGAGAGCCGGACGAATATGAAGCCGCTGGACGCCTACGGTCTGGTCAGCCTGGCGATGGATTGCCGGATTGGCTCGCTGTCGAGCAGCGACAAGAGCATTCACTGTCTCGTTGGCAAGAGCATGTGGCAGTAGCGTAACCCGAACGTTCGGTCGTCAAACGACAAAGCAGACCCGGCGCCATCCATGCTGACCGAGTTGCTTCATGCTCATGTAATTTGGCCTGTCTTCTTTATTTGCGTGCACCCAAATACATTTCGCGCACCTTGGGATCGGCCAACAGATCTGCCGATCTCCCCTCGTACCGATTTTGGCCCATGTCGAGCACGTAGGCACGATGGGAATGCGCCAACGCCTTGGCGGCATTCTGCTCCACAAGCAGGATCGAGACACCTTGCCGGTGGATGAGCTCGAGGCACTCGAAAATACTGTCGATGACCTTTGGCGCGAGCCCGATCGTAGGCTCATCGAGGAGAATCAGCTCCGGGCGCCGCATGAGCGCCATGGCGAAGACCAGCATCTGGCGCTGGCCGCCGCTCATCGTGCGCGCCTTGGCGCGTTCCTTCTCGCGCAGATCCGGAAATATCGCGAACACCCGCTCACGCGCACTACGCGCAAGCTGCGCATCCTGCACGCCCCATAGCGCCAGATCGAGATGCTCGCCGATGGCCATGTCCGGAAAGATGTTGCGCCGCTGCGGACAATAGCCCACCCCCTCTCGCACGATGTCATGCGGCTCCCAGCCGGTGACGTCTTTGCCATTGATTGCAATCTGCCCGGCGGTGGGACGCAAAAAGCCAAGAATGGTCAGAAGCACCGTGGATTTGCCTGCACCGTTGGGTCCGATCAGACAAACGGTTTCCCCGCGCCTGACCTCCACATGCACGCCATGCAGGATTTCCTTTTTTCCGTACCCGGAAGCAAGGCCGTCAACCTTTAGGAGCGGGAGCTCGGCCATGCCTTAGCTCCCGAAATACGCGCGCTGCACCTCGGGATCGCGGCGGATGTCCGCCGGCGCGCCCTCGGCAATCTTCCGGCCCATGTTAAGGACCACGATGCGCCGGCAGTTATTCATCACCAGGTCCATGTTGTGCTCTACGATCAGAAATGTGCGGCCTTCACGATTGAGGCGATGCACCAGATCGATGATTTTGTGCTGCATCGCTGGATTAACGCCGGCCGCGGGTTCATCCAGCAGCACGAGACTTGGCTCCAGCATGAGGACCTGCGCAATCGAAAGAAGCCGCTGCTGGCCGAAGGAGAGATCGTTGGCGTATTCATGGGCGAACGCGGACAAGCCGACCAGCTCGAGAAGCTCGGACGCTTTCTCCCCGACGTTTGCGCCGCGCGCGGGCAGCAGCAGATTTTCCATGACCGTCATCTGCGGGAAGATGCGCGTGATCTGGAACGTGCGCGCCATACCCTTGCGCGCAATCTGATACGGGCGCAGCCCCACAATATCCTCGCCGCGGAACATGATGCGGCCCGCGTCCGGCGCCATGTACCCGACGAGCAGGTTGAACAGCGTGGTCTTGCCCGAGCCGTTCGGGCCGATGAGCCCTACGATTTCGCGCTCCGCAACAGAGACACTGCAATCTGCAAGCGCCTCGATGCCGCCGAAGCGTTTGTACACGTCGCATATCTCGAGAATTGGCGCGCCGTTCTGCACGGTTAGATCATCCGACTCTTGGGCAGCAGGCCCAGTTCCTTGAGGCGAACGATGACGCCGTCGGGCATCCACAGGACGAGGCCCATGAGGACCAGGCCGAAAAGGGTGACGTTCATGCGGCCGAAATGCAGCCAGGCGTAGTCGCTGACCAGCTCGAGAAAGAGCCCGCCGATCACGGGACCGACGACGGTTCCGAGCCCACCGAATATAGCCATGATGATGGGAAGCATCGTGTATTTTATATCAAAGGCGGCAAACGGCTCGATGTAATGGAGGAAGGTTGCGTGGATCGCGCCCGCAGTGCCGGCAAAAAAAGCGCTGATGATGAAGGCGGTCAGCTTGACGATGGTCGTGTTCACGCCCATGCCGTCGGCTGCGGCCTCGTCCTCCCGCGCGCCAATGAGCGAAAGCCCGAAGCGTGACCGCGCCATCAGCATCGAGCTCGCCACGACAGCGGCGGTAAGCGCCAGCATGGCGTAATACTGCAGCACCAGATCGCCCGCGAGCACGGCAATGCCGGAGCCGCCGCGCGTGAATGGTTCAAGATATTCGGTCCCCGCCAGTACGCGTGCACCCTCTGCGATGGCGAGCATGGCGATGGAGAAATAGGCGCCACGGATGCGCAGGATCGGATAGCCGATCAGCGCCGCAAAGAGCGCGGAAGCCAATCCGCCGAAAATAAAGCTCGCGATGACGCTAATTTTCAGATCCACGTACGCGATCACGCCGGCGTACATTCCGATGCCGATGAACGCGACATATCCGAAGTTGATATAGCCGGAAAAACCCGAGAAGAAATTCCAGGCCGCCGCAAGCGAGATGAAATACAGTGTGAGATAAAGGAGCGAAATCCAGGATGCGTGGAAGATCAGAGGCGCAACAAGAGCAAGCACAGCGTAGATCAGCAGCAGAGCGGCGCCCGAGGCAGGCACGGCACGCCCCAAAATCCGTGCGCTCACGGGAATACGCACATTGTGCGACTCACTCATCATCGGCAGCTCCCACGAGCCCTCGGCGGCGCACCGCGAGAATGAGCACGATCAGCGCGAACGGAAGCACCTGCGCCATGCGGGTGGTCATCACATGCGTGCCAACACTCTCCGCAACGCCGAAGATGTACGCCCCGAGAAACGCCCCGGGCAGGCTGCCCAAGCCGCCAATGACCACCATGGCGAACGCCTTGCTCAGATACGTGAGTCCCATTTGTGGGTAGATCGTCCACACCATGGCGACCATCGTGCCGCATGCGCCTGCAAGCGCCGCGCCCAGGCCGAACGTCATGGCTTCAATGCGCTTGACGTTTATGCCGCAAGCCTGGGCGAGATCGCGGTTCTGCGCGATCGCGCGAATAGCCTTGCCGAATGCTGTGAACTTCAGCACCAGAAAGAAGATGACAAGGAGCCCGAGGCCGACGACGAAAGCCGCGAAGTAACTCGCGCTTGCAGTAACGAACCCGATGGTGATCGGCTCGCCCAGATAATCGATGCTGCGGAACGTGGGCGTGAACAGCACTTCGGCGGTGTTCCAGGTCGCAAGCGACA
>DATCJI010000095.1:0-11973 GCA_036562835.1 Xanthobacteraceae bacterium
GCGCTTTTACCAGGCTTCCACGTCCGAGCTGTTCGGCAAATCGCGGGAAATTCCGCAGAACGAAGCGACCCCGTTTTATCCCCGGTCTCCTTACGGCGCGGCAAAACTCTACGCCTACTGGATCACTGTGAACTATCGGGAAGCGTATGGATTTCACGCGTCGAACGGCATCCTGTTCAATCACGAAAGCCCGACTCGCGGTGAGACCTTCGTGACGCGCAAGATCACGCGCGCAGTGGCGGCGATCGAGCATGGCATGCAGCGAAAGCTGTTTTTGGGAAATCTCGACGCGCGACGCGACTGGGGGCACGCCCGTGATTTCGTGCGCGGCATGTGGCTCATTCTGCAGCAGGAAGAGCCCGACGATTACGTGCTCGCTACGGGCGAGAGCCATTCCGTGCGCGAATTCGTGGAGAGGGCCTTCACATGCATCGGCCGCAATATCGTCTGGCACGGAGCAGGGCTGGATGAAAAGGGCATCGAGAAGACATCCGGGGAAGTGCTGGTTGAGATCGACCCACGTTATTTCCGGCCGACGGAAGTGGATCATCTGCTCGGCGATGCGAAGAAGGCGCGTGCCAAGCTGGGGTGGCGGCATGAGATAAGCTTTGAGACCCTGGTGCGAGACATGGTGGACTCCGACCTCACCACGTTGTTGCAGGAGCAGGAACGGCGCAATCGCAACGTCTAGCCTCATCGTGCCAAGAGACAGTTAGGGAGAGTTCGATGGCATGTCACCCCACGCGCCGCCACGTGCTGCATCGGCTGCTCGCGGTGATGGCCGCCAGCAGCTCGCTTATGCGCGCTCGCGCTGCGGGGGCGGCATATCCCGATCGGCCGATCAAGATTGTCGTAGCCAATACGCCAGGTGGCCCATCGGACATCATCGCCCGTTTCATGGCCGCCGCCATGCAGGAGGGGATCGGTTCAACCGTCATCGTCGAGAACAAGGGAGGCGCTGGCGGCAATATCGGCATGGGGATGGTCGCGCGCGCGGAACCCGACGGCTACACGATCCTGCTTGCGACCAGCGCCTACGCGGTCAACCCGGCGCTTTATCAGACACTCCCGTACGACCCCTTCAGGGACTTCGTGGCAATATGCGAGCTTGCCGTCTCGCCGAATGTATTCGCCGTGCGGCCCGATCTGCCCGTTTCGTCGATGAAGGAATTCATCAGCCTGGCCAAGGCCAGCCCTGAGAAATTCAACGTTTCGGTACCGCCCATTGGGACGACCCCGCAGCTCGAGGCCGAGGTCTTGAAGTCACGCGAAAACCTCAGTGGAATGGCCTCGGTTGTTTTTGCCGGAGGCGGAGACGCGCTCAAGGCGCTCATTAGCGGCACAGTGCAGATCAGCTCCGGCGTGCTCGCGCCCGCGCATCCTCACCTGAAAGCCGGAAGCATCAAGGGGCTTGCCGTCACGGGCCGGACGCGCTGGCAGGACCTGCCGCAAATTCCGACCATGCTGGAATCGGGCTTCCCGGATTTTGTCTTCGAAACCTATACGGCTTTGATGGCGCCAGCGAAGACGCCGCCTGACATCGTAGCTCAACTCGAACGGGTCGCGCTCGAAGTCCTGCACAGGCCGGACATGCGCGAGAAGCTCACCCAGGCAGGATTCGAGGTGACGGCAAAACCCGGCAAGGAGCACATGGCGCGCGTCGCAAAGGAGGTGCCCATGTTTGCCGAGATCATCGCGCAGGCGGGCATAAAGAAGCTGTAGCAGGCCCGCGCGCGCCGGTAGCCAACCGGGCCGCGAATCGCGTATCACGTACGAAAGGTGAACGCGGGAGGCTCGATTGGTCAGCGCCCGGTTGCTTGCCATCGGCCGGCAGGCCGTTGCGGAAGTGGCAGTCAGCGTGGAGAAGGGCGATCCGATTGTGCGCTGTCAGCTGCTCGCGTCCGAGTTTTATGAGGCGCTGAGACGCGAGTTGCGCCAATCCTGCCAGACGGACGCAACACGCAGAACGCTGATCTCCGCTGCGCAGCGCTGCGACCGTGTTGCCATTGCGAGCATCAGCCCGCCGCGCATGCTGGAAGAACTCCGGGGCGTCATCGGCGTGCTGCAGTCCAAGAGCCCGCCCGTTCCGATGCTGCGGGTCATTCAGGGCGGGCTGTCGAGAGTTTAGCTAGCCCGCGCGTCGCTTTCTGCGCTTGGGAGCCTCCGCAGCTTGTCGGCGCGCCGGCGTGTGACGTCCTTTTCCCTTCTGGCCACCGCTCGCCTCGACGCTGCGTCGCAGCGCATCCATCAGGTTGATCACTTTGGCGGGCTCGCGCGCGGGCTTCTCGATGGGCTTGCCCTCGCGTTTGCGCTTGAGAAGATCCTTCAGCGCCTCCTCGTACTGATCCTCAAATTTGTCCGGGTGGAAGTGGCCTTCTTTCGTCTTCACGATGTGGGTCGCCAGGTCCAGCATGTCCTTGGGAATTTTCTGATCGGGTATGTCGTCGAAATATTCCTTTTCGTCACGCACCTCGTAGGGATATCGCAACGTGAGACCCATAAGGCCCTTGCCGCGCGGTTCAATGCCGATGATGTGCTCGCGTGAGGTGAACACGACCTTTGCGAGCGCCACCATGCCTTCCTTGCGGATGGCCTCGCGGATGACCGCAAATGCCTGCTCGCCCACCTCGCCGTCCGGCGCGATGTAATATGGGTTGTTCAGATAGAGCTCGTCGATCTCCTCGCGCGGGACGAATTGGTCAATGTCGATCACGTGCTTGCTGCCGATGGCGACCGCTTCGAGCTCGTCCGGCTCGACCTCGATGTACTCGCCCTTGGCAACCTCGTAGCCTTTGACGATATCCGCCGCATCCACCTCGTCACCCGTTTCGCCATCCACACGGCGATATCTGATACGATTGCCGGTGCTCCTGTTGAGCTGGTGGAAGCTGATTTTTTCCCGCTCCGATGTTGCGGGGTAGAGAACGATCGGGCAGGAGACGAGGGAGAGCTTGAGATAGCCTTTCCAATAAGCACGCGGCGCCATGCGAAACTCCGATAAATGAACTAGGCAAATCTATACAGAATCTGGGATTTTCCGGGCCGGCGCCAAGGCGCCGTTTTCGTTCCGTTCGCGCGAAATTTACGAACGATGCAAACCATTCGTTAACCTCGGCAGCTCCGTCCTGCGCGCGGCTGCATCCACGCGCACCCATTTTTTTGAGAGGCTGCATTGCCGCGTCGAGCACGGCTAATGACGAGCAGTCTAATTCTTCTTGCCGATGCTTTCGGTCATAAATTGCGCAAGACTCGCGCGTTCATCCCCGGAAAGGCGCAGGCCGAGTTTCGTTCGTCGCCACAATACGTCCTCCTCGGTCTGCGCCCATTCGCGTTGCATGAGGTAGCGCACTTCGGTGGCGGTGAGGTCCTCCCCGAAGCAGGGCGCTAGCTCCTCGATACGCCGCGCCGGGCCAAGCACGCGCTCGACCCGCGTACCGTAGCTGCGCACCAGCCGGTCCACGTTTCGCGCGGTGAGGTACGGGCGTGCGCGGTGTGTCGCAATTATGAGCTCGTTGAGCTCGTCCGGACGGAGATCGCCACCAGGCAGTGGCGCATGCGCCGTCCATGCAGGACCGGCCTTAAACACATGCGCCAAGCGTGACAGCGCATGCTCGGCCAGGCGCCGATACGTGGTGATCTTGCCTCCATACACTGTCAGGAGTGGAGCCATTCCGGCCTCTTCATCGAGATGCAAATGATAGTCGCGGCTGACATCTTGCGAATGGCGCGAGCCATCGTCGCCAAGTGCGCGTACCCCGGCAAACGCCCAGACAATGCCTTGCGGCTCGATACGCTTGCGAAAGTGCTGATTGGCCGCCGTGCAGAGATAAGCGATCTCATCGGGATTGGCGTGAACATCGCCCGGATCGCCGGCAAAGCTGCTGTCCGTTGTGCCAATCAGCGTGAAATCCTGCTCGAACGGCAGCGCAAACACCACCCGATGATCGCGCAGCTGAAAGATGTAGGCGTGGTCATGATCGAAAAGCCGCGGGACGACGATGTGGCTGCCCTTGTCGAGGCGCAGCGGAAACGGCAGCGGACGGCCGAGCACCTGAGCTGAGAACAACGCAAGCCACGGTCCGGTAGCGTTGATCAGCGCGCATGCGGTTACTGCGTCGCGGCGGCCGCGGCTTTCCAGCACGATCTGCCATTCCGTGCCGCGTCTTACGCTCACGCATCGCGTGCGCGTCCGGATTACCGCACCCTGCTCGGCGGCATCGAGCGCGTTGAGAATGACAAGGCGCGTGTCGTCGACAACGCAGTCCGAATAAACGAACGCGCGTGCATGCGTTTCTGTGAGCGGAAAGCCCAAGGGGCTCGCATTGAGGGCAACCGTTGCGGTTCCCGGAAGCGTTTCTCGACCGCCGAGGTGGTCGTAAATGAAAAGCCCGACGCGCAGCATCCAGGCAGGCCGCGCTCCCGCGTGTGTGGGCAGCACGAAGCGGATGGGGCGCACAAGGTGCGGGGCTATGCGCAGCAGGACCTCCCGCTCAATGAGCGCCTCGCGCACGAGTCGAAACCAGCCATGCTCGACGTAACGGAGCCCGCCATGGATGAGTTTGGTGGAAGCCGAAGAGGTGCCCGAGGCGAGATCATGCTGCTCGACCAGCAGGACCGAAAGCCCGCGACCGGCCGCATCACGGGCAATGCCCGTGCCATTGATGCCACCGCCGACGATGGCCAGGTCGAAGTCAGCCATTTATGTTTCAGATGACAGAGGACAGATGACAGTTTATGGAAGACAGATATTGCGGCGACCGCGGCACACTTTGCAACGCGAGCGCCCATCCTCCCCACTTCGCAGACTGCAACATTTAAAGCCCGTCCTCCGTCTTTGTCATCCGTCCTCTGATAGGAGAAGCCCATGGAGTACCGTGATCGCCACGTGGTCGTGACCGGCGGCACGGGTGCGCTCGGGTCGGCGGTGGTCAGTTCGCTCGTACGCGCCGGAGCCATCTGCCACGTGCCATACATAATGAGCGCGGAAGCTGAACGATTTGCGTTGCGCGAAGATCCCAAAGTGAGGCTCGTTGCGGTTGCCGATCTTTCTGACGAAACAGCAGTAAACACATTTTACCGAACTGTCCCCGAGCTGTGGGCGTCCATTCATCTCGCCGGCGGGTTTGCAATGGGGCCGCTGGTGGAGATCAGCAAGTCAGACCTGGTGAAGCAGATCGACATGAATTTCACCACCGCCTTCTTATGCTGCAAGGCGGCTGTGACATCGATGCTGCGCCAGGAGAGGGGAGGCCGCATTGTTAACGGAGCAAGCCGGCCGGCCCTCGAATGGCGGCTAGGAAGCGGCATGACGGCTTATGCGGCCAGCAAAGCCGCGGTCGCAGCCCTCACAACCGCCCTGGCGGAGGAAGTCATCAACCGCGGCATTCTGGTCAATGCAGTTGCACCTTCAACCATGGATACCCCAGCCAATCGGAAGGCCATGCCCAAAGCCGAATACGCAGCATGGCCGAAGGTCGAGGAAGTGGCCGCCGGGATCGTGTTCCTTGCGTCGCCGGAGAATCGGGTCACGCGCGGCGCGGTCGTGCCGGTTTATGGACGCAGCTAACGCTCTTTATGCGCTGATTTTGGCGAGACGAGCAGCTGCGCTGCGGCCTCAGCTTTGCCCTCCGTTCACTTCCCGCAAGGGCGCGCGCACCAGCTTGTTCACCCTTCCTGCCGCAATGATCGCATGCTGTTGCGCATAGGCCTCGTGGTTCTGTTCGATGTCATCGAGGTCGTAGAGATAGTTCACCATGAGGCCGTAGGACTGCTGCAGCGCGCGCGGTGAGGTATCGGCGAGCACATTGATGCGCTCGAGGCGCGCGCCATTCCCCAGATGGAAGCGCGCCACGGCATCGAGGGGGGCGTCATGCGAATTGCGCGCGCGCAGAAAGTACCAGCCGGCCGCCCGCAGCAGCGGTTCGCGTACCTTTTCCACACTTTGTGGATCGCGCCACCAGTCGGCCTGATCGAGCGCGGTGAGCACCGCGCGATCCTCTTCGCTCAGGGCCATGCTCGCCTTGCCGGCGCGTTCGCGGTCGAGCCAGGCGGCAAAGCCCGGTACTGGCGAAAGTGTCACAAACGTGGACAGTCGCGGCATCTCGCGACGAACGTCCTCGACTACCTGTTTGATCAGAAAATGCCCGAAGGAAACGCCGCTGAGCCCGCGTTGGCAGTTTGAAATCGAATAGAACACCGCCGACGTCGCGCGCTCCAGATCGTCCGGCTCTATTTCACTGGACAGGATCGGCGCAATGGCGCCTGGAAGACCACGGGTAAGCGCGACTTCAACGAAAATCAGCGGCTCGTCGCCCAGCGCAGGATGGAAGAAGGCGTAACAACGGCGGTCGCGAGAATCGATGCGCCTGCGCAGGTCGTCCCAGTCGCGGATTTCATGCACCGCCTCGTAGCGGATGATCTTCTCGAGGATCCGTGCAGGTGTTGACCAGTCGATGCGACGCAGCACCAGGAATCCGCGATTGAACCAGGAGGCGAACAGATGCAGAAAGTCGTCGTCCAGTACCGCCAGATCGCTGCGGCGGTCGAGCGCATCCATCACTTGCTCGCGCATGCGCACCAAGGCGCGGGTGCCGTCGGGAGCGAGATTGAGTCGTCGCAAGAGCTCGAGCCGGCGCGGCTCTGATGCGCGGTGCACCTTCGAGGCGTTGCTCTCCGTGGGTGCCTTGAGCCAGGCAGCTACCGCGGCGTTGAGACGGTCGCGGTCGGGGCCAAACCGGTTTGCCAGCGCCTCGAAGAAGGCAACACGCGGGCCGATGGTCAGCGCCGCGTAATGGGCGAGTATCTCGCCCGCCAGGCTGATGCCGGAAGCCTCGCCGCGAACCGAAATAAGCTCTTCGCAGAGTTGAATGAGGTTTGTGAAGCGCTGCTCGTTGGCGCCGCGGCGCTGGGAGCGGTCGACCAGCGCCCGCCCGCGCTCCGCAATGGACTGAAGCATGTCGCCGAAGAAAGAGGTCGTGCTCACTTCCTGCCCCAATCGCGTCAGCCGGTGCAGGGATAAATAGTGTGCCGGCGACCAGTTCACAGAGGTAGCCGTTGGCGGAGGGCTATGGACAATGTTGTCTGCACAGGCCAAGGAAGCAGCACGCCGAGGACACAGAGTAGAACCAAGGAGTTAATTAATGGCAGCGCCACTCTCGGGAGTCCGGGTGATTGAGCTTGCCCGCATCCTGGCGGGCCCTTGGGCCGGACAAATCCTGGCCGACCTCGGTGCCGACGTGATCAAGGTGGAGCGGGCAGGTGCCGGAGACGACACCCGCGGATGGGGACCTCCCTGGGTCGAAGGAGTGGACGGGCGGCACATCGGGTCGGCGTATTTTCACGCAACCAACCGGGGCAAGCGGTCGATCGAAGTCAATTTCGAAAGCGAGGACGGCCGGCGCGTTGTGCGCAAGCTGGCTGCACGCTCGGATGTGCTGATCGAGAACTTCAAGGTCGGCGGACTGGCCAAGTTTGGCCTCGACTACGCGAAGCTCAGCAAGGAAAATCCGCGGCTGATTTATTGCTCGGTGACGGGATTCGGACAGAACGGCCCTTACGCTGCGCGCGCCGGCTACGATTTGATGGCCCAGGGCATGGGCGGCATCATGGATCTCACCGGCACGCCCGACGGGGAGCCGCAGCGCGCCGGTGTGCCCGTAGCGGACATATTCACCGGCATCTATTCCGTGGTCGGCATACTCGCGGCGCTGCGCGAGCGCGACCGGACGGGCCGCGGATGCCTCATCGATACGGCGCTGCTCGACAGCCAGGTCGGCGTGCTCGCCAACCAGGCGCTCAACTATCTCGTGTCGGGCAACGTGCCCAAACGTTTGGGTAATGCGCATCCGAACATCGTCCCGTACCAGGTGTTCCCCGTTTCCGACGGGCACATCATTATCGCTACCGGCAATGACAATCAGTTTGCAAAATTATGTAACGTGCTCGGCGAGCCCAAGCTGGCGCAGCATCCCGATTACCGGGTGAACTCGGACCGCCTGCACAACCGGCAGGCTCTGGTGAGCAGGATTTCCGAGCTCACCAGGCGCTTCAAGCGCGCCGATCTGCTCGACAAGCTGGAAGCGGTGCAGGTGCCCGCCGGGCCGATCAATGCGCTCGACCAGGTTTTTGCCGACCCGCAGGTGCGGCATCGCGGAATGCGCATCGATCCGCCGAGCAAGGCGGCCAAGGCCGGGAGCATTCCGGGTGTGCGCACCCCGATCATTCGCGACGGAGAGCCCATGGCAGCAACCCGGCCGCCGCCGCGTCTCGGCGAGCATACCGCCGAGGTTCTGCGCGAAATCGGCGAAGCTGCGCCGTCGCGTCCGAAGGCGGTTGAGAAGGTCGGCGCAGCTGTGCCTGATCTTTAGCGCAAACCAATCATGAAAAACGCACGTGAGCAGGCCAAGCGATATCGCAGAAGCGCTGCGCGTGCTCGCGCCACGCATTCCTCGTCATGAATTCGAAAGCGTCTTGGATCACGCGCTGGCGAGTCCGGGACTGAGATCGGCACTCCCTGAAACAGCCGCCTGGCTTTCCCTCGTGGCCTATGCGCGTCACGTGTTCACGGACTATGACGAGCTCCTGCGCAGCGATTACGATCAGGACAGCGCGCGATTTTTTGTGCGCGACGAGCTTGCGGCTGTGCTGCAGGAATGGGGTGTGCGGCGGCCCTTGAGCGAGGACGATTAAATTCGAGCAGGATGCCGAAAAGTGGGAACCGGTTTTCGGAAAAGATGATGACCCAGGACCTTCGTTGCGGCGATGCGCTCGTGGCAGTATTCTGCCCACTTCGCAGAGGGGCGAGCGCTGCACAGGATGGAGGTCAGCATGATCCCGTCGTCGCGAAGGCGTGCAATAATTCCGTGGGCGACTGCGGGCGGCGTTGCGTCTGCATTATTGCTCCCCGCATTGGCCACTGACGCAGGCGTAAGCTCAACTCCGGCTCGCTCTGTCTCAGAATGGCCGATTTGCCATAGCACCGATTCCATTCGCGCCACCGCCGCCACAATCCGATTGGCGCAGCAGCGCACGGAAGTGCCGCCTGCGGAAATAAAGGCGGCAACTCCTGCCCCCGAATTCGCCAATATCGACCCGCCGCTTTGGGACGGGCTCGGCGCCATCACTTACAAGATCAGCACGTCAAACCCTGAGGCACAGGCCTATTTCGATCAGGGCCTTCGTCTCGCCTATGCGTTCAATCACGGCGAGGCGCAGCGCGCCTTCCGCAAGGCGCAGAAGCTCGATCCCGCATGCGCGATGTGCTTCTGGGGCGAGGCGCTCGTGCTCGGACCCAACATCAATCTTCCCATGCAGGAGGATGCGGTGCTGCCGGCGTTTGCGGCCGCGCGCAAGGCGAGCACGCTTGCTGAGAGAGCGAGCCCGCGCGAGCAGGCACTGATCGCCGCATTGGTGCTGCGCTATGTGCAGGATGCGAAGGCTGAGCGCGCACCGCTCGATGCGGCATATGCATCCGCGATGGGCAAAGTCGCTGCACAGTTTCCGGATGATGACGAGATCGCAGTCCTTTACGCCGAAGCAGTCATGGATCTCAGTCCGTGGAATTATTGGCAGCCGGGCGGCCGTGAACCCAATCCGCAGAGCGCTCCGATTGTGCCGACCTTGGAACGCGTGCTTGCAAGAAAGCCGGAGCATCCGGGCGCGATTCATTATTACATTCACGCCGTCGAGGCATCGGACCTGCCACAGCGCGCCGAGCCGTACGCCGATAGGCTGCGCGGAGCTATTCCGGGCGCCGGCCATCTCGTGCACATGCCGAGCCATATCTACTATCGAATTGGCCGCTACCTCGACGCGCTTGCCGACAACAAGGTCGCCGTAGGCGTCGACGAGAAATATCTGCTTGCGACCAATGCACCCATGGGCGTCTATCGGCTCGGCTACTATCCGCATAATGTGCATTTTGTCATGGCGTCCGCGCAGATGGCGGGCGACGGCGCTACGGTTATCGCGTCGGCCGAGAAGTTGCGCGGGCTAATTCCCGACGACGTGGCGCGCAACATTGCGATGGTGCAGCCGGTGAAGGCCGCACCTTATTTCGCGCACGCCCTGTTCAGCTCGCCGGATGTAATTCTGGCCTTAGCCGATCCTGGCGATGCGATCCCCTACGTCAAGGCGATCTGGCATTACGCGCGCGGAGTTGCGCATGCGGCGCGGCATGATAGGGACGCCGCCGCAAGCGAAGCGAATGCAATCGAGATGATCGAGGGCACCGCCGATTTCTCGCTTCTGACTGCCTCGGGCATTCCGGCAAAAGAAGTGCTCAGCCTCGCGCGCGCCGTCATCGGCGGGCGCATCGCGCAGGATCAGGGCGATTATGCCACCGCGGTGAAGCGCTTCGAGCAAGCGGCAGCGATTCAGGACCTGCTCGCCTATACGGAGCCGCCCTACTGGTATTACCCGGTGCGTCAGTCGCTCGCGGCAGCCCTGCTGCAGGCGGGACGCCTCGATGAAGCCGAACAGCAATTCCAGCTTGCGCTCAGGCGCGCCCCTGCAAACGGCTGGTCCTATTTCGGGCTCGCGCAGGTATACAAGGCGCGCGGCGACGCTGCGGGAGCGGCGCGCGCCGAGGCAGAGCTGGCGAAGACCTGGATCGGAGACCGCAACCTGCTGCAGATATCCAAGCTCTAAACCTCGAGCGGGACGCGTCCCGCAAAGCCGAGAGCCTGTTCAAGCAGCGCGGCGGTCCCGAGCAACTGGGCATCGCCTTGCGGGCGGCCTATCAGCTGAAGCCCAACGGGCAATCCATCTTGTGTCAGCCCGCACGGGAGCGAAATGGCCGGACAGCTGACGAGGGTGATGATGAAGGTCAGAAACATCCAGTCGATGTAGGTGGTGAGCTTTTCGTCACCGATCTGCGTGGGGAATCTTTGCTCGACCGCAAACGCGGGCACGGCGACCGTGGGGCACGCGAGCAGGTCGTAGGTATCAAAGAATTCCGCCACGCGGTGAAATAGAGCATGGCGCGCCTGCCGCGCGCGGATGATCTCCTCGGCTGTGAGTTTTTGTCCCTTCTCGATATTCCACACGATGTCCGGATTTATGCGATCGCGCTCCCGGGGGAGCAGGTCGCCGCGCAGCTCGGCAAAAAGAAGTGCGCGCAGCACCTGAAAACAGTCGATTGCACCCGAAAGGTCCGGCGCAGCTTCCTCGACATGGCAGCCCATTTCGGAAACGCGATGCACTCCGGCCCGAGTAATGCGCGCGACCTCGCCATCAATGCTGCGTAAGCCGAAATTCGAGCTGAATGCCAGCCGCCGCGGCGGGCGTGCATGCCGCAACGCGGCTTGAAATCCCTGCTCCGAGACGCGGCGGGAGAGCGGATCGT
This sequence comes from Xanthobacteraceae bacterium, assembly GCA_036562835.1. GTDB lineage: Bacteria > Pseudomonadota > Alphaproteobacteria > Rhizobiales > Xanthobacteraceae > VAZQ01. The sequence goes on from DATCJI010000095.1 coordinate 11,345, forward strand.
GATGCGTGAATGCGGCCATGGCGTCGAGCATCAGCGCGACATCCGGCACATTGCGCGCCATCGGCCCCTCCACCCACAGGTCATCGAAAGCGGGCAAGCCGTCGCCGCGCGGCACGACGCCGGGACTTGGCCGGAGTCCCACGATCCCGCAGAAGCTCGCGGGTATGCGCAAAGATCCGCCAAGACAGGAGCCGTTGGCGAGCCACACCTCGCCTGTTGCGAGTGCCGCCGCGGCGCCGCCCGAAGAGCCGCCGGCACTCCGTGTGAAATTCCACGGATTGCGCGTGATCCCCCACACCGGATTGAAGGTGTGACTGCCGGCGAATTCCGGCACATTCGATTTGGCTATTGGAATGGCACCATTGGCGCGCAACGTCGCGATGGTGCGGTCATCGGTCGCCGCGCGATTTTTAGCGAAAACGGGCGAGCCGTACGTGGTCAGCTGCCTGGCGACATCGTTGTAATCCTTGACCGCGATCGGCAGGCCCGCAAGCCAGCCAGGGTGCTCGCGCGCCTCTGCTCGAAAACATTTTGCATGCTCCCGCGCTTCATCGAGGAAACGAATGGGCAGGGCGTTAATCTTCGGTTCAACGTCCTCGATGCGGGATGCCGCGGCATCCACGAGCTCC
>DATCJI010000498.1:0-2032 GCA_036562835.1 Xanthobacteraceae bacterium
CGGCCACCCGGGAGGCCCTGCCCTCGCGCTGCGGACGACGCCGTGCAAGGCTGCGATCCATCGTGCCATTCACCCGAATTGAACAACTGTACAATAGGCAAGGCTGGCGGAGAGGTCAACCGCGCGCGCGGCTCGTCTGGAGGAGAGGAAATTGGCATCGATCCAGATGCGGCACATCCTTACGGCATCACGGGGCTGGAGATTTCGCGGATTCAAGCCGAGTTCGAGCCATAGCCCGTCCAGGAACACGACGAATCCAGCGGCGAGCAGGTCGGCATCCGCCCTTCTATGGCGCGTCCCCGTCAGTTCCGAAAAGAGCGCACTGACGATGCGGCGGCGAGCGCGATGGAAGCGCGTGAACTCGGCCTTCAACTCGGGCATCGTCCGCGACAGGTCCCAAAGCGCGATATAAGCGCCTACCACCTCGTCGGAGAGCCAGGCCGGCGAGACATTGCGCTCGATGACGCAATCAAGCCTTTCCCTGGCCGTACCATGCATCGTTGCGATTTGCCTGTACTCATCGAGCGCGCGTTTTTCCAGTAGCCGATACGCGCTCAGCAGCAGCCCCTCCCAGCCATCGAAGAAATAGCTGACCAGGCTCGGCGCTACCCCTAAATCTCGGCAGACCTGCCGCAGCCCGGCTCCCTGCGCGCCGTAGCGGGCAAGACAGGTAAGCGTCGCCTCCTCGAGTTGCCCACGGCGTTCAGCATGGCTCAGCCGAGATTGCGGCTTACCAGCGGCTCTTTCTTTTCGCAGAGCTCTGGCCATCGATGTTCGGTCCGTCTATTGTACAAGTGTTCAGTATAGGGTTCCCGGCATGACGCGCAATCCCCGGTACGACCTGCTCTTCGAACCAATCCGCATCGGGCCGGTGACGGCGCCGAACCGCTTCTATCAGGTGCCGCATGCCAGCGGCATGACCAATGCCTTGCCGCGCGTGCGCGCCGCGTTCCGGGAAACCAAGGCCGAGGGCGGCTGGGGCGTGGTCTGTACCGGTGCCTGTTCGATTCACCCGAGCTCCGACGATTCACCGCTGCCGTTTGCGCGCCTCTGGGATAATGACGATATCCGCTCGCACGCGCTGATGACCGAGGCGGTGCACCGCCATGGCGCGCTAGCCGGCGTGGAGCTTTGGCATGGCGGCGGCTCGACCATGAACCGCACCAGCCGTATCGCGCCGCTGTCGCCTTCCGGCATTGGCTGGATGCCCACTCATGTCGGCTTCATGGGCAATCTGCGCAGCCGCGCCATGGACAAGGACGACATTCGCGACCTTCTACGCTGGCAAGCCGAGGGCGCCCGCAAGGCGCAAAGCGCCGGCTTCGACATCGTCTATGTCTATGCTGGCATGGGCTATCTGCCCTATGAGTTCCTGATCCCGGAATACAACCGGCGCGAGGACGAGTATGGCGGCTCGATCGAGAACCGCTGCCGCATCGTTCGGGAACTCGTCGAGGTGACCAAGGAAGCAGTTGGTAATAGCTGCGCGGTGGCCCTGCGCATCAGCCTCGAGGAATTGCGCCGTCGCCCTGGCCGTCATGCCGAATCAGAAGCGCATGAAGCGGTGACGGTGCTTTCGGGCTATCCGGATCTCTGGGATGTGAAGATGGATTCAAGCCCGACCGACTGTGGCGCCTCTCGTTTCTCGCCGGAGGGCAGCCATGAGCCGGTGATCGACTTCGTCAAGCGCGTCACCGATAAGCCGGTGGTTGGGGTCGGCCGCTTCACCTCGCCGGATACCATGGTCGCGCAGATTCGCCGCGGCGTGCTCGACCTGATCGGCGCGGCGCGGCCGTCGATCGCCGATCCCTTCCTGCCGCGCAAGATCGCCGAAGGGCGCGAGGACGAGGTCCGCGAATGCATCGGTTGCAACATCTGCATCTCCAGTTGGCATGACGGCGTGCCCGTCCGCTGCACGCAAAATCCCGCCGCGGGCGAGGAATGGCGGCGCGGCTGTCACCCCGAGCGCATCCAGGCCAAGCGCTCCGATGATCGCGTCCTGATCGTGGGCGGCGGACCCGCCGGCCTTGAA
>DATCJI010000487.1:0-4129 GCA_036562835.1 Xanthobacteraceae bacterium
CGGAAGTGCGATTGCGATCTACATCTATCGTCGGACTGGCAGCCTGCGTTCCAACAAACAGGTCGTTGCCGACGCGATAAAGCATTTCCGTGTCTCGCGTGCTGGTGTCATGCGTGCTTGGAACAAGCACCGCGAGCTTGCTCAACATTATGTTCAGAGCGGATTGCCCGACTTCGATCCAATCCCACCGCCGCGCGTCTTTAGTCTCAAATGGCGGAATATGATTTGAGACCGCAATTCGGTTGCTCGCCAGGAAATCGTTTCTATTCTCTACCACTGTCTTTTACGGACTTCGGTGGAGAATGCCATGGACGCCCCTCGCGAGCACGCGGACAACGTCGAGCCGCTAGTTGTTCGCCCAAAACAAGCAAGGGCGCTGCTCGGCGGCTGCAGCAACGATGAACTAAACAAAAAAATCAAAAACGGTGATCTCGAAAGCTACCTCGATGGTCGCCGCCGACTCATTACTGTCGCCAGCATCAGAGCGGACGTTGCGCGCCGAGCCGAGGAGGCGACCGCGCGCGGCTTTGAATACGCGCGAGGCTCGCGGCGTCCGGGCTCCGACACACCACAAAGCCGGGGAGCTTCGAAGCGCAGGCGGCCGCGCGCGCATAACATTTTTAGGAACTGAGAACCAGCAAACGGGCCCTGCGCGCGACGGGAGTGCTCGCGCCCAGAAGAACGCGCGCGCTCGGAGGCGGTCAGGGGTGGTCACGGGTGTCTGTGAGGAAACTAATGGCAAAAATCGTGAATTTGCCGATGCCCGTATTGCAGACCCAGACCGAGGCAGAACACGCGCGCGCTGATACGGAACGTAATCGTCGCCTGTTTGCTTGGGCTCTTAGCGTACTTAAGCAGCTCGGCATTGACAGCGCTGTGGCCGCGGCAAAGTCCGTCGAAGAACTGCATCGTGTACAGTTTGACCCGAATGCAGCCGAGATCATTTTGGCCATCCGCGATGCACTGCATCCCGCCAGCGGTCGTTCTGAGAAGCATTTCCGGGGCCTGAAAGAAGCCGGGCTTAAACAAATTCTTAAAAACCGCTTTGCTGAGTTGAAAAAAGAACGTGTAGCAGCATTACGCCGGCAAGGAGGAAGAGAAAAGCACGCGGATTGGACCGATCAACTCATTCTCACTAAGGACGGCAGAATTGTCGCCAATCTCGCCAACCTAGTTTTGATGTTGCGAGAAGCACCAAAATGGAAAGGTGTGCTCGGCTATAATGAGTTCACCGCGATGGTTGTCATCCGAAAACTCCCGCCCTGGGGCATGGAGACAACTGATACGGCGTGGACCGATCAGCACGAAACGCAAGCGCGCGTATGGTTCCAACGCCATGCGGGGGTTAGCCCGTCGGCGGGCGATGTTGGACGCGCGGTGCAAGCAGCGGCTCGGCACAGTTCGTTCCATCCGGTGCGGGACTATTTCAACTCGCTGGTCTGGGACGGCAAGTCACGTTTGGCAGAGTGGCTACAAACTTACTTTCACGCCGAGGACAGTAAATATGTTCGCGCCATTGGGCCGCGATACCTGATCTCGGGAGCTGCCCGCATCTACGACTCCGGCGCCCAGGTCGATCACGTGCTGATATTCGAAGGGCCCCAAGGCAAGTTGAAATCCACAGCACTGAGAAAGCTAGCGGTGAACGATGCGTGGTTCACTGACAAGCTGTCCAACATCTCGGGTAAAGACGCCATGCTCGAAACGGCGGGTGTGCTGATCGTCGAGCTTGCGGAGATGGACGCACTGACGAAGGCCTCAACGTCGGCCATGAAAGCTTTCCTGACTCGCCGCTATGATCGCTTCCGGCCGCCTTGGGGCAAGCACACAATCCGAGTGCCGCGGCAATGCATATTCGCCGGCACCATCAATCCGCCTGCCGTGGGCGGCTATCTGAAGGACCCGACGGGGGCGCGACGTTTCTGGCCAGCCGCCTGCCGCGGCATGATCGATTGCGATGGCCTTGAACGCGACCGCGACCATCTCTGGGCCGAAGCCGTGCATTTATACAAGGCCGGTATGCCGTGGTGGCTCACGCCGGAACTGGAAGTGCTTGCCAACGCCGAACAGGCTGCTCGCTTCATGCTCGATGCCTGGGATGCGCCCATCCGCGAATGGTTGGGAGACCGCACCGACGTTACCGTTTGGGAAGTCCTCGAATCAGCCCTCGGTCTCTCTCCCGAAAAGTGGACACAGCCTGCCCAAAAGCGGGTTGTTGGGATTTTGACGAACCTAGGCTTTGAAAAGCGTCGACCGCGCACGGGCGAAGGACGCGAAAACCGTTACCAACGGGACCCGGCTCTCAAAAAGAGCACCGATTAACGGGTGACCACGACTGACCAGGAAGGAGCCATGACGATGAACGACGCGCGTGTGATCCTCGCGCTGGCCGCCGAAGCCGACGACAAATTCATTTGGGATCGGCTCAAGAACATCCAAACCGAAATGTTTGCAGCAGGCCCCGTGCAAATCAAATTTGCTTATTTTGGTCGCGAAGGTGCTGCGCAAGTCAGGCCGTGTATCACGACGAGATGGATCACAGATGCGGATGACATGGGCGAGATAATGGATCGGGGCCGAGCCGCTTGTGTCTGCGGCTGTTTTGTCAATGTCGGCGATATTCTGGACCAGGCTTTACGAGAAGCACAGCAAGCACCTGTGCAGGCTGTGGTAATCGTGGGCGATCATTTCCGCACGGACGACCACGCCGTCACGACAGCCAAGCGACTGCGCGCAGCGGGAACCCGGCTGTTCTTATTCCAGCATGACCACGATCCGTCGTCTTACTCCGAGCAGACATTTCAAACGCTCGCAGAATTGACTGGAGGTGCATATTTTCAACTCAACCCGCACATAGAACGTGTAGCAGAACGACTGCCAAGTATGCTTGAGGCGGTGACGCATTATGCCATCGGCGGCACGGACGCTCTCGCGCAAGCACAGGACAATGACTCGGCGCTTTTATTGCTCGATCAAATTCTTGAGCGACAGCAGATAAGCCAAAAAGAATAGCGGGCTCGCGGTGCGCGGTGACCCCATGGCTACCAGACGCAAGCGTCGCACCCGCGCGGAACTGCTTGAGGCGCAGCGGCAAGACCTGGCGGCACGGGAGCGCGACGCCATGCAGGAGGAGGCCGAACGGATAAATCGAGCATTCGACATTATGGAGCTGTGGCTCGCCGGCTACTCGTGGAATGAGATCGCGCACAAGATGGGAATTACTTACCAGCAAGCGCAGAGGGATATGCGGAACGCCCATTCCGAGCTCGTGCCGCTATTCGCCGATAGGGCGCTGGATGAGCCCAGGTGGGTTGAGGACTGGAACGCCCATGCCGAGCGGAAAAGGCGCAGAATGAATAAGCACCGCGGGCAGAGAAAACGATCAGCCAAGGACTGAGAAGTTCTACAACAGCTATAAGCCTTATAGCTGTTGTATCCAAACAATCGAACAGCATGAAACACTCCGCGTCACATCAATGCGGAGGTTTCAAACAATGGCTGTTACCACTGCGAAAACCTGATCTTCAATCCCAAGCCTATACAGGTGAGAATTGAGGATGAGGTGTATGAGCGCCTCAAGGCAGCCGCCAGAGCTTCACTTCGCTCCGTAAACGCCGAGATCGCTCTCCGCTTGCGCAACTCGGTTCGCGAGGAAGCTGGCGGCCCACGCACATGAGCGCGGCGCGCGTCGTGACCGCATTCCCCCATCACACGAACGGCCGGCACCCGGGCAAGGAAAAGCCCGGGTCGCGTTGCCACGCGAGCTCCGGGCTGAGGAAGAAACATGCGAATGTTAGAATTAACCCGCCATTCCCTGAATAGCAATCCTGCTAATTGCCCAAAACCCCCCGAGCTGCTGCGAACAGGTGACCGAAGCGCCGTCACGCTCTTCTATGGCCGCGCGCACGAACCTCTAGTCCTCGCCGTTCCAGACGAACGCTATGCAGCCATGTGGCGCCTGGTCTGGCCGCGGCGCTCCGACCTCGCCAACTTAAGCCGGATCAAGGACGCCGCTATCGCGATCTGCGAGCGCGGTCCGCCTGCCCGCAATAGGCGCCTCTTCCGCTGGGAATGGGTGGCATCGAAAACGGCCCCCCCAGCCTCGCCCATGCGTTCCGGGCCGTCCCCC
>DATCJI010000096.1:0-4096 GCA_036562835.1 Xanthobacteraceae bacterium
GCGCGGTCGAGCATGTGCTCGCACGGGATGCGCGCACCGGAAGCTTCTGCTGCGGCGAGTACCCCAGCATTGCGGATATCTGCCTCGTAGCGCATCTGACCAGCGCGAAAATGCTTTGCGATACCGACCCCTATCCTTATCCGACGGCGCGACGCATCTTTCATACCTGCATGCAAATCGAGGCTTTCGCGCTGGAGCATCCGTTCCGCCAGCCCGGTGCGCAAGCGAACCTCTCCGTCTGAATAATAGAGCGCATTAATTGTCTGCGCCTGGCGCACTCGACCGGCAACGGCTTGAGGAACTCGCGGTCCGCTTAGGTGTGGTCGCTGAAATCAGGAATTGCTTCTCTCCAGCAGCTCTTACTATCAATTGCCCAAAAGAAAATGTGGCCTTTTCGTCAGCACAGTCAGCATCGTCTGCGGCCGCGCCGAGCGGTGCCGGGGCCTGGCGCGAACCCATCTTGATGGCTGTAATCGGCAGCCGCGGTGGATCGACCTAAGCAAACTTCAGTGTTTCGGATCCACAATCGCGGTTCCTACTGACGGTACTGACTGTCCTGACATTATTTTCCATTTTCCGCCGATCTGCGTATCCTGATTAGTCTAGTTCCGGCTCGGCCTTCACGGCTGAACGCAATCTCGATGCCAAGCGCCCGAAGAAATGTCTGCGCCCGACGCAAGTGCCCGGCCAGGGCGCGTGGATTTTTGGACCACCCCGCTCTGTCGCCTGTTTGCGAGCTGCATTCAACGCTGATCCGCAAAAGATCCGCGGCGCTACCTGTCCACAAGCGGCGCTCGCTCATGAGCTCCCGCACGCACGCCGCGATCGGGTTAGCATCGATGATGCCTTCAATCGCCGTCGCGCGGTTGGCCGCGTAAGCGCGGTTGAAAGTATCGGCAGGCCAGAGTGCTGTCTCGCACGCGCTTGCCCAGAGCCCGAAATCGGCCATCCGCGGCAGCCGGTCGGAGCGAACGGAATCCACGGCGCCTAAGCCGTGCGCCACCGCATCAAGGAGGGCGCCTAGGACCGCGGGCCGCGCCCGTTCAAACTCTCGCCAAAGCTCCGTCTCGGACCGCCGCTGCTCTGCTCCGATGGGAGCCAACCTTAGAAAAATTGCGCGGTCTGCCAAATCTGCCCGGCCAATGACATCCTCAATTCCGTTCAAGACAATCGGGCGCGCCGCCTGGAACAGCACCTCTTCATCGTCGGTGTAGAGCCGCCGCACCGCGAAACTGCCGCCGCTCGCAATCCTGCAGAGTGCGTCGGAGAGCCAATGCGGCAAGCCGGACAGATTATCAAACGCAAGCAGGTGGCCGTTGTTGGCGGTGATCATCAGCTCACGTTCATCGCGCGGGAGTGCTCTTACCAGGGCCACGTTCGGATCGACGAGCGCCCTTAGCAGTTTTGATAGAACTGTCTTTGCGGAGCCCTGCTCGCCGTATATTGCGAGCAACGGATAGGGACCACGTGTCTGCAACGCGGCCAGCAGCCATGCGACGACCAGGATAAAGTCGTTCAGGTACGAAACATTGACAAATCGCTTCAGGATATCGACGGACCCCCCGCGCTCCGGCACCGGCAGTGGCAACATGCCGGGAGATCGACGGAACCGCACCGGGGGACATCCGACCACGCGCCAACCATCGGCGCCAATTGCAACCGCACGCCAATGCTCGTCGGCAAGATCGAGATAGATCCTGCCGGCATGCTCAGCAAGGCGCATGCTGACCGCCCGCTCGGGGGCATCGAATTGTGCGCGCGCTTCGAGCAAATCGAGCGCTGACGCAATCACCGCCCCGCCCGGAGCGGCCCCAGTCGCGTGGTAGTAGCAGCGCCGCACCCAGGTTCGGAAACGTTTGCTGCGAATGGGCCAGGTTTCTCTGTGGCCATCTGTTATCACGTCGCCGAATGCGACCCCCGTGGGACTGTGAAATACCTCTTCACAGAGCGTCAGCTCCTCGAGCATATCGGCCGTCATTTAGGCGGACTTTTCTGGACCTTGATGAGAAGGCGGGCCTTGCGGCACCGGCTCGATTCGTGGATCAACACTCGCTGGCGCTTGATCGTCCGACCGCGTCTGCTGCCAAAGTTTGAGCGCGACTGGAAGCGGGTCGATGTTGAGTCTGCGCCACCATGCCGCCTCGTCACCTGAGCGATGCAGCTCGCGGTGATGTACCCGGCAGATCGGGACGATGAACTCGTCGCTCACTCTGCGTCCGAGTGCCCGAGGCTGTGTGAAGGTGAGGTGGTGCGGATCTGAGGGTACGCGGCCGCACACGAGGCATCCCTGTCGCAGCACGAATTTCCGATGGTTTTTGTCGCGCAGGCGAACCGATTTCCCTAAAGAACGGATTGCTTTGCCGTGGAATTGCTTCTTGGTCCGCGCCTTGTGCGGGCCACGTGCATCCAGTCCCCCGGACGTCGGCGTTTGGTTCGAGACAGCATGGGGCTCACGCTCCGCGGCGCTGATTACAGAAAGCCTTGCCCCGAAGCGCTCCTCCACTATTTTCGCATCTGCCGCACGCAGCTTGTTCTTGGCTGGAAGATTGCGATGTGCCCAGGCGGCCGCCTCGTCCGCAGAATTTATGGACGGCAATTGCTCGATCAGGCCGTCCCGAAGGCTCGCTGACAGCTGTTCTCCGAGAACTGAGTTTGTTGCTGGAGCCTCTCGTCGCTTGCGATAGTGATCCGCTTTCGCTCCCGCTTCATCTTGCCCGTTCCTTTGCCTGTTCAGTCGTACAGACTGTGCTGTAGGTGTGGGATCAGCGCCGAGATCCGGAGCGTCGAGATCATCCTCTCCGGCGATGCCGACCAGCGTGAACAGCGCATACCGCCGTGCATAGGTGAGGGCTGCTCCCACTCGTTGTGCCGAGGCGATATCGCTGATCTGACACACCGGCCAATCTGAAGAGATCCACTCGCCTGAGGAATGCGCAAGCACCGTCGTGAGGCGCAGAAGCCCGGCTTCCTTATCGATGTCCGTGACCTGGATGGTCGCGATCTCATGCCGGCCGAGGCTCTTGCGCACGATATCCAACCCGCTCGACAGCGGGGCATAGCGAAAGGTGCGGTCCGTCTCGCGCGGGAAGGGGGACCGAATGCTGGCAACGAGCGATTTCTCTGGATTGGTCAGCTCTATCTGGGCCTTGGCGAGTGCCGCCGCCAATGTTGCGATGGTATCACTGGAGCGATGCATGGCTCGCACCCTCGATGCTCAGAACATCAAAGCTCACGGCACCTGATTTTGAGCGCTTTGCTCTGATTCCGTGTCCGATCGCTTCCTTGGCGTCCTGGGGCATAAGACCTTTGAGTTCGGCCTTGGCGTTCTCGTGCTCGAGGTAGGCGTCTCGGGTCCGCCGAAATACATTGGAGAATTCCGCCCAAGCATTTGAGGAGCTCATATCGGCGATCCGCATTGCCTCGATGCGAGCTCGCGGCGGCTCGGCGCCGAAGAGGCGAGGAGGCTCACCGCTTACTACGCAGCGCCAGAATTTCTTTTCCGCGGTAAGTAGGAGGTGCTGGTAGAGGGGATCGGCGGATATTTTGATCTCCACCCATTTACCGCCGCCGGTGATGATTGAGAGCACCGCCTCGGTGGCATTAGTTACCCACATGTTGTGCTGGATCTGGGCCATGTGCTTTTCGGCCGCCACTTCCTCCGAGAACGACCACGGAAGCATGAATTTCGCCTCGAACACCGCGCCGGTGCCCTCGACGACACCATCCAGGGTGGCGGCCATCCAGCGGATCACCGGATGCTGAACCCAGGTCTGGACGTCCCTGATGACGTGCCCTGTCGTGCGCTCGAACCAGCGCCGATTGAGGGGCTCGGTGGCCAGCCCCAGCTGGACGATCAGGTTATTGGAATAATCCGGCGGCTCCGCCTCGCCGCGCTTCTCGCACCATAGTCGGACGAGCGCGGCCTGGTCGCTGCCCATGATGATCCGGGCGTCCGATCCGCCAATGAAGAAGTGGCGGTGCGGCCCAGCAATATCCCGAAACCCAATTTCGCCTTCTGACATGCCGATCCTCCGCACCTAATGACATATATACATCATCTAAGATGCTATATTGATTATTTCGATGTAAAATAGAT
>DATCJI010000111.1:0-7730 GCA_036562835.1 Xanthobacteraceae bacterium
ACAGCGCGCCATTGACAAGCACCGAGATGCGCTGCGCAAACGAGAAGACAAGATCCATGTCGTGCTCTATCAGAAGCACCGTGACATCGGCGGGCAATGCCGCCACGGTAGCGAGGATGTCGCGCCGCTCCGCCTCGGGCACGCCGGCCGCCGGCTCGTCGAGCAGCAGCACCTGCGGCCGGCACGCAATCGCCAGCGCGATCTCCAGGAGGCGCTGCTTGCCATACGGCAGGTTGCCGGTGCGCTCGAACATGACGTCGGCAAGCGCGAACTTTTCCAGAATGTCCGCGGCCTCCTCGACGACCGCCGCATTGCTGCCCACCATGCGCCACCACTGCGCGCCCACCCCGAGCCGCTGGGAAACCGCAAGCCCGACCGTCTCGATCGGGCTCAGGTCGAGAAACAGCTGATTGATCTGAAAGGTGCGCGCAAGCCCGCGCGCAACGCGGCGATGCACGTCGAGACGCGTGATGTCCTCGCCTTGCAGGAGGATGCGACCCGCGGACGCCCCGAGCACGCCGGTGAGCAGATTGATCACGGTCGTCTTGCCCGCTCCGTTCGGCCCGATCAGCGCATGGCGCGCGCCTCGTTCGATCTGCAGCGAAACGCAGTTCACCGCGGCGATGCCGCCGAAATGCTTTTCCAGACCTACCGTCTCCAGCGCGACCGGCATGCTCACACTCGTTTGGGCCTTGGCAGCGCCTGCCTGATCCAGCTGCCCATGCGCTCGCGCCCGAGGAGCACGATGAGCACGAACACGGCGCCGATCCAGAACTGCCAGTACTGCGGCGTGAGATTGGCGAGCCAGTCCTGCAGGAACTTGAACAGCACGGCGCCGATAAGCCCGCCGTAAAGATAGCCCGGCCCGCCGAGAATGAGCACGAGCAACAGATCGGCGGAGCGCTCGAACGAGAAGACTTCGAGCGAGGCAAACGCCGTGGTCTGCGCGAGCAACGCGCCGGCCACACCCGCGTAGCCTGCTGCGAGCGTATAGATCGCGACGAGGCGCCCATTGACGGGAATGCCGACGCACGCGCCGCGCAGCGGATTGGCTTTGACGGCGCGCAGCGACAATCCAAACGGAGAATGCACAATGCGCCGCGCCAGAAGGAAAAGGACGAACAAGACGGCAAGGCAATATGCGTATCCGACGTGACCGAAAATATCGAACTCGAACATGCCGAGGATCGGACCGATGCGCACGCCCTGGAGGCCATCGGCACCACCAGTGATGTCGGGAATCTGGTTGGCAATCTCGCGCATGATGAGCGCCACGCCGAGGGTCACCATCAGGCGCGTAAGGTCGGACCCGCGCAGCACGAGAAAGCTTGTGGCAAAGCCGAGCAGTGCGGCGGCAATGCCCGATGCGATGAGTGCCAGCACCGGCTCCGGGATAATCCCGTGCTTGGCAGCAAGCGCTGCAACATACGAGCCGAGGCCGAAGAAAGCGGCGTGTCCCAGCGAGATGATACCCGCATAGCCCAGAATGAGATCGAGGGAGAGCGCAAACAAGCCGAGCCAGGCGATTTCCGTCAGAATGAGGTGATGCCCGGGTAGGAGAAACAGGGTTGCGAGCGCGGCCGCCCAGAAGATGTATTCCATCGCCCGCCAGCGTCCGCGCAGGACTATTTCTTTCGTGAGGCGCATGGGCTCGTGCGCTAGGGCGTCGCGCGTGCAAACAGCCCCTGCGGACGCACGAGCAGCAGCACGATCATGACCGTGTAAATCACAAACGCTCCGAACCGGGGCACGTAAAATTTGCCCAGAATGTCCGCGATGCCGATAAGGAGCGAGGCGAGGAACGGGCCAGTCATGGTGGAGGTGCCGCCGACCGTCACCACGATCAAAAAATAGACCATGTATTTGAGCGGGAATGTCGGATCGAGCCCCAGCAGCTCGGCACCCAGCGCCCCGCCCAGGCCGGCAAGACCGGAGCCGAAGGCAAATGTCAGCGCAAACACCGCGTTGACATTGATGCCCAGCCCGCGTGCGACGCGCGCATCGTCGACCGAGGCGCGCAACCGGCTGCCGAACCGCGTCCATGAAAGAATGAGCTGGAGCGCAAGCGTGAGCAGCCCGCACAGCACGATAATGAACAGCCGATAGCGTCCGATGCCCACGCCGAGCACCTCGAACCGGCCCTGCAGCGAAGACGGAATCTGAATAAAGACCTGCTGCGCGCCCATGAAATAGTCGGTGCCCGCCACCGCCATGAAAACGAGCCCGATGGTGAACAGCACCTGGTCGAGAGGACTGCGCCCATAGACATGCACATAGAGTGTGCGCTCGAGCAGCGCACCAATGAGCGCGCTGGCGAGGAAGGCAAGCGCAAGCGCGGCAAAGAAGGGCACCCCCACGCGATTGACCAGGATGAGCGTGACGTAGCCGCCGGCCATGGCGAATGCGCCATGCGCGAGATTGACAAAATTCATGAGTCCGAGGGTGACGGACAGTCCGCATGCCAGCACGAACAGCAGCATGCCGTATGCAACGCCGTCGAAGAGAATCGTCAGCATCTGTTTCGCAACAGGCGGAGCCACAAAGTCGGTGTGTTCCCCTCCCCCTTGTGGGGAGGGGCTAGGGGTGGGGGTACATCCAAGCAAGAAAAAAGAAGAGCCCCCACCCCCAACCCCTCCCCACACTCGCAGCGCACCCGCGCTGCTCGCGGAGGGGGGGAGCGCACCGTGATTGGCTTTCTAATGGACGCTACTTCGCCTTCAGCGGGTCCTTCACCGCTTCGACGGTGGCGAACTCGACGTTGTAAAGCTCGCCACCCACGCGCTCGACGCGCCGGATATAGACGTTCTGCACGATGTCGCGCGTCTGCGCATCGACGGAGATGGGGCCGCGTGGCGATTCCCAGCGCATGCCTTTCATGGCACCGACGAGCTCATCGCCGTCGGTCTTTCCGCCGGTCTTCTTCAGCGCCTCATAGATGAGGTGCATGCCGTCCCATCCGCCGACCGAGATGAAATTCGGGCGGAAGCCGTATGTCTTTTTGAAGTCGGCCACGTACTGCTTGTTGAGGGGCGAATCGTGCAGGGCCGAATACATGCCGGCGGTGACCGCGCCCAGGATGGCATCGCCCATGCCGGGCAGATCGTCGTCATCGGTGACATCGCCCGTGCCGATGAGCTTGATGCCGGCCTTGTCGAGCCCGCGCTCGGAGAATTGCCGCGCGAACGTCCCCGCCTGGCCCGCGGGTACGAACACAAACAAGGAATCAGGATTGAGTCCCCGCGCGCGCTCGAGGAAGGGCGAGAAGTCCGGGTTCTGGAACGGCACCTTGATGGTGTCCGCAACCTCGCCGCCCGCGTTCTTGAAGTGATCAGTGAACACGGCCGATGCCTCGTTGCCCGGCGCCCAATCGGACTGAATAATGACGACCTTCCTGCTGCCGTTCTTGGCGGCCCACTCGGCGATGACCTGCGCCTGCTGCCCGAGCGTGAAGCTCGTGCGCACCATATAGGGCTCGCCCGGGTTGATGACGCGCGAAGTGCCGGAAACCACCACCACGTTCGCGGTCTTGCTTTGCGTCGACAGCGGCCCGATCGCAAGCGCGCTCGGTGTGAGCCCCGAAACGATGACCCCGACCTTGTCCTTGACGATCAGCTCCTGGGCGAGGCGCTTGGAATTATCCGGCGAGGTGGCGTCGTCCCGGATCATCAGATCGAGCTTTTTGCCGGCGACCGTCGGGCCGTTCTTTTCCATGTAGAGCTTGGCGGCGGCCTGGATCTGCTTGCCGACGGACGCCTGTCCACCGGTGAGCGGCAGCACCATGCCGATCTTCACGGTTTCTTGCGCCAGGGCGGCACTGCCGCCGAGCGCGCTTGCCAATGCGCCGAAAAGAACGATGCGCCACATCTGGGTGTTCCTCCCTTTGTTTTGTTTACGCATGCGCCTTGCGCTGCGGATCGACGATCTTTTCCAGCCGTCCGAGCACCTGCATGCAGGGCAGAAGCTGCGCCAGGCTCGCATTCGGCTCGCGCTTTTCCTTGATCGCCGCGATGAACTCGCGGTCCTCCAGCTCGATGCCGTCCATGGAGACGTCGACCTTGGACACGTCGATGGGGTTTTTCTTCCCGTCGGCCAGATCGTCGTAGAACGCCTGATACGTGCCGTTGTCGCAGATATAGCGGAAGAACGAGCCAAGCGGGCCGTCATTATTGAAAGAAAGCGACAGCGTCAGGATGGCCCCGTTCGGCACCTTGGCGACGATGCCCATGTCCATGGCGATACCGAGTTGCGGATGGATCGGCCCCTGGACCGCGTAGCAGTCCGATATGGTCTCGCCTGTCTGATACTGGAAAAGATCGATCGTGTGCGCGGCGTGATGCCACAGGAGATGATCGGTCCAGCTGCGCGGGTTGCCGGCGGCGTTGATATTCCGGCGCCGGAAAAAATACGTCTGCACGTCCATTTGCTGCACTTTCAGCTCGCCCCGGACAATGCGCTTGTGCACCCATTGGTGGCTGGGATTGAAGCGCCGCACATGTCCGCCCATGGCGACGACGCCGGTTTCCTTCGCGATGCGCACCAGCCCTTCCGCATCCTCGACGCTGTCCGCAACGGGAATTTCGATGAGCACGTGCTTGCCGGCGCGCATGACCTGCTCGCCCTGGCGGAAATGCAATTTCGTAGGGGTGGTGAGAATCACCGCGTCGGCGCGCTTGATGCCCTCGGAGAGATCGCCGGTGTGGTGCGGCACCTTGTATTTCTTCGCCACCTGGGCGGTGGCGTCCTGATTGCCGCCGACCAGCGACGTGACTTCCACCTCGGGAATGCGTTTGAGCGCATCGAGGTGCTTTTGCCCGAACGCCCCCTGCCCTGCGACACAGATTTTCATGCCGCTTTCCTGGTCTTCTGCGGCGACACGCGCCGCCGCTTCGCCGGCCTTTGCTTGTTCTCAAGAATGATATGTCCGACCGCGGTGTTTGAGGCCGGCACCGTGTAGAAGCGGTACACTTCCTCGACCGTTTCGTTGAGGGCGCCGCGCATGATCAGCCACATCACCATCTCGATGCCCTCGGCACCCGCCTCCCGCATGTACTCCACGTGCGGAATGCGCGCGAGCTTGTGGGGATTCTTCACGAGATTGTCGAGAAACGCCTTGTCGAACTTGCTGTTGATGAGGCCCGCGCGCGGACCGGAAATCTGGTGCGACATGCCGCCGGTGCCGAACATCACCACGCGCAGATCCTCGCCATAGGATTCGACCGCCTTGCGGATCGCTTTGCCCAGCATGAAGCAGCGGTGGCCGGTCGGCGGCGGATACATGACGACGTTGACGGCCAGCGGAATGACGGGGCACGGCCATTCTCTGGGCGAGCCGAACAGGAGGTTGAGCGGCACGGTGAGCCCGTGATCGACCGCCATTTTGTTGACGATGGTGAGATCGAACTCGTCGAGAATGACGGACTGCGCGATATGCGAGGCGAGCGCCGGATGCCCTTTCACCACCGGCACCGGCCGCGGTCCCCAGCCCTCGTCGGCCGGAGGAAACTCGGCCGCGCAACCGAGCGCGAAGGTCGGTATCAGATCGACCGAGAACGCCGAGGCGTGATCGTTGTAGACCACGATCGCCACATCGGGCTTCGTCTTCGCCATCCACTCCTTGGATTTCTCAAAGCCTGAGAAGACCCGTTTCCAATAGTCCTCCCCGGTGCGCTTGTTGTCGATTGCGGCGCCGATTGCCGGAACGTGCGACGATGCAACTCCTGCAATGATCCTAGCCACGTGTCTTTTTCCTTGATTTGCTGCGCGTCTTGCCCGCGCTCTTTTTTGCCTTTGCCGGCTTGTCACGGCCCGATTTGCTGCGGTTGCCCTCGATCTGACGGCCGCCGCCGAGCATCATGTCTGCATAGTCTTTCTGCGTTGAGCCGGTCATCACCGCGGCAAGATGCTGGAAGGAATGGCCGTCCGTCGCCCCGAGCTTGGCGAGGAAATAGATGTTGCCGCCGAGCTCCAGCAGCCGGTTGTAGTCGCGCTTGAGAATGGCGTCGCGCTGCTCGGGCGTTAGGGAATAACCTGCGAGATAGCCCGCCTCGTCCGCCTTGAAGGCCTTGCGGTTCTCGTCCTTCATCAGCGACATGCAGAACATGTTAACGCCGTATCCCTCGCGCGAGCGCTCTGCATCGAACACGAAGGTGCCGGGAATGTCGTCGTAGTCGTGCGCCTGCCGTGCCATGGGGAAATCTCCACGCGTATCGGAATGAAGCCTAAGAGGCCGCCCCGCGTCCGGCAAGTCGGCCATCTCTCGACTTGCGGCGCTCCGAAACATATCATTGTGCTATGACAAAGCTCCTGGACAAAGCCTTGAACGCGGTGCGATGCCTCCCAACAGAGGATCAGGACGAGATCGCACAGGTTATTTTGCAGCTTGCGGGCTCGGATGCAGCGTCTCCTGTCGTTCTTTCGTCTGAAGAGCGCGAGGCCATTGGACGTTCCAAAGAAGCCGCTGCCGCTGGAGAATTTGCCACCGATGAAGAGGTCACGGCGGTGTGGGGCAAGCATGGCCTATGAGGCTGCGCTACACCCGGCCGGCGCTGGCTGATCTTGCCTCTATTCTCGATTACATTGCGCTTCGCTCGCCCCGTGGAGCGGCGCGGGTTCATGCTCGAATTCAGACAATCACAAAGCTGCTGTTGCAGTTTCCTCAAGCGGGGCGTGTAACGGACGATCCCACAATACGGCGTATCGACTCCGTATCCGTATCTTGTCTTTTATGGAATTGCCGGCGAGGAGATCGTGATCCACGCTGTACCGCACGCTGCGCTGGATCCGTCGGGCCATCCGGGCTCGAGCCGATCTTAATTCCAATACAACCGCATCGGATTGTCGACTAGCAGCTTCTGCTGTGCGGCGG
Source organism: Xanthobacteraceae bacterium (assembly GCA_036562835.1). Taxonomy (GTDB): domain Bacteria; phylum Pseudomonadota; class Alphaproteobacteria; order Rhizobiales; family Xanthobacteraceae; genus VAZQ01. The sequence continues at coordinate 6,866 of DATCJI010000111.1, forward strand.
CCGTGGGTGCGATGCGCGGGATGTAATCGACAAGCAGGCCGTCGTCGGGCGCCTCCTTCTTCATGTTTGGATGCGGCCAATCGGTACCCCACAGGACGCGATCGGGAAATTTTTCGACGAGCGCACGTCCGAACGGCACGACGTCGTCGTAGGGCGGGCCTGTGCGCGTCATGCGCTCCGGGCACGTCACCTTGACCCAGAAGTTGCGATGCTGGTCGAGCAGCCGGTGGAAGCGTTGATTGTCGGGATGATCGACGCCCTTGCTCACGTCCGGCGTGCCCATGTGATCGACGACGATCGTGGTCGGCAGCGACGTGAAGAACGGCTCGAGCTCGGGCAGATCCGCCATCTCGAAATAGACGACGATATGCCAGCCGAGTGGCGCGATGCGGCCGGCGATGCGCGTGAGCACATCGCGCGGGGTGAAATCGACGAGCCGTTTGATGAAGTTGAAGCGCACGCCTTTGACGCCGGCGCGGTTCATCCAGTCCAGCTCGTTGTCGGTGACCTCTTCGTCCACGAAGGCGACGCCTTTCGCCCTGCCGTTTGCGCTGTCGAGCGCGTCGACCATGGCGCGGTTGTCCTTGCTGTGGCAGCTCGCCTGCACGATGACGTTCTTGTCGAACCCGAGAAAATCGCGCAGCGCGAACAGCTTTTCCTTGGGGGCATCGCAGGGCGTGTACTTGCGCTCCGGCGCATACGGAAATTCGCTCTCCGGCCCGAACACGTGGCAGTGCGCATCGACCGCGCCCATGGGCGGCCGGTACTTCGGCTTCGACGGATCCGGATGAAACGGAATGTATCCTGCGCTCACGGGCATCTTGCACAGCTCTCTCGGTCATACCTCGCCCTGAAAGGGGGAGGT
>DATCJI010000113.1:0-4039 GCA_036562835.1 Xanthobacteraceae bacterium
ATGCCGACCTCAACCCTATACCGCTGCGCAATTTCGGTGAGACGCAGGCGATCGCGCGTGCGACGCAAGCCTTGCCTGACAGGGAGTCAGTCGAAGGCACTGCCGTAGCGTCAGCGCTTCCCGCTCGGGGCGGTGGTTTAAGTCGGCGAGCAGAACGATCGAGAGCCCATTACCACCGGCGAAGCGCTGCGCCAGAATGGATTTGGCCCGGGCTTATCCAGGAACGCGGGCCTTTCCGGATTACGCTCAAGTGCGAGCGCGACGCGCGCAGGCAACCGCTCGGGCAGACCCTCGCTATATCCGCCGCCAAGCTGCGCGAGGACGTGATCGAACAGCCGACTACGTGCGGCGATACCATTAAATGATGTAAGATATGGCTATCGCAGCTTGCCGCGGAGGACAAGCATGTACCTCAAACCGAGTTCAAGCACGATCTCGCCGGCCGATCCTCGTTCTGGCCCGGCACCCCATCGCGGCCGGCGCGCTTTTCTCAAATCGGGCGCGGCGCTGAGCGCGCTCGCCGGTGGAACGTTGGTGCCGAACGTGAGCCCGGCGCAAACCGGGCTCGCCGTTCCCGAGTGGATGAAGCAGCAGGGCAGCCCGATCCTCAGTCCGCCTTACGGGATGCCATCGCCATTCGAGAAGAATGTCGTAAGGCGCTACCGCGAAGTGCGCGCCACCGACACCGCGGCGACCACGTTTGCGCCGCTGCAGGACATGTACGGGATCATCACCCCCAACGGGCTCTGCTTCGAGCGCCATCACGGCGGCGTGCCGGAGATCGACCCGGGCGCGCACAGGCTCGTCATTCATGGCCTCGTCGAGCGGCCGCTCGTTTTCACCATGGACGAGCTGATGCGGTTTCCCTCCGTCTCGCGCATCCATTTCCTCGAATGCTCCGGGAACACGGTAAACTGGAAATCAGTCAACCCGAAATTTACGGTGCAGGAAACCCATGGCCTGCTCATGTGCTGCGAATGGACCGGCGTTCTGCTTTCCACCTTGCTGGACGAGGTCGGCATCAAGCCGAACGCGAAATGGGTGCTGGCGGAAGGCGCCGACGCGGCCGCCATGACGCGCAGCGTGCCGCTCGAGAAGGCACTCGATGATGCGATGGTGGTGTATGCACAGAATGGCGAGCGGTTGCGGCCCGAGCAGGGCTATCCGCTTCGCCTGCTGCTGCCGGGTTTCGAGGGCAACACGAATGTGAAATGGTTGCGCCGGCTGAAAGTCGGCGATCAACCCTGGTACAGCCGCGAGGAAACGTCGAAATACACCGATCTGATGCCCGACGGAAAAGCGCGGGAGTTCACTTTCATCATGGAGGCGAAGTCGGTCATTACACGCCCCTCCGGCGGGCAGCAGCTGACCGGCGGGCCGGGTTTTTACGAGATCACCGGACTTGCATGGAGCGGGCGTGGGCGCATCAAAGAAGTGCAGGTATCCACCGATGGCGGCAAAACGTGGCAAGCCGCGCAGTTACAGGAGCCCATATTGCCCCGCGCGCTCGTGCGTTTCCGTCTTCGCTGGCAGTGGGATGGCGGCCCCGTTGTGCTGCAGAGCCGCGCCATCGATGAAACCGGATACATCCAGCCGCGCCGCAGCGAGCTTGTCGACATACGCGGGGTGAACTCGTTCTATCACTACAACGCCATACAGTCCTGGCGCGTCAATCCGGGAGGAGGAGTGTCGGCCGATGCGGCGTAGCCTATTGGTTTCGGCGTGCGTGCTCGCGCTGGCGCAGACGAGCAGCGCCGGCGAGCGCATGGGATTCGGCCGGCCCATCTCGCAGCAGGAATTGCCGGCATGGGACATTGACGTGCGGCCCGATGGCGCCGGTTTGCCGCCTGGCAGCGGCAGCGTTGCACAGGGCAAGCAGGTGTATGGGAATCAATGCGCTGTGTGCCACGGCGACAATGGAGAAGGGCGCGCCGTTGCCGGTGCGGCCGGTGGATTCGACCGCCTTGTCGGTGGGGCCGGCACGCTCAACACGCCTGCGCCGGTCATGACCGTCGGCAGCTTCTGGCCTTACGCCACAACACTGTTCGACTATGTGCGCCGCGCCATGCCGTTCACCGCACCCCAGTCGTTGACCGCAGATGAAGTATATGCCGTGTGCGCCTACGTGTTGTTCCTCAACGGCATCGTACCGGAAAAGACCGTGCTCGATGCGAAGACTCTTCCGCAGATCAGAATGCCGAACCGCGACGGCTTCACCGGCGATCCGCGTCCCGACGTAAAAAGCAAGCCGTAAATTCAGCGTACCTAGGGCGGCCTTGAAATCCGCCCCCTACGCCGCCTCTATCACTGCGCGTTTTGTCATCGCACTGTGCGCAATCCGTCATCGCATTGTGATGCAGCTCACATTCTGTGTTGAGCCGATCGCTTAGAGGTTCGGGCGAACGCCATGGCTGCGAACAAAGCTGCCGGCTGACGGCTGGGCGTATTTTGCGGCTCGCGCTTCGCAATATGAGATGGCCGTGCGCGGAGGGGGGTCGGCCTGAAGCGGCTCCGGATTGCCTTAGCCTTGCTAAAGGTGTGTGATGCGCGTGCTGCGGCCGGCCGGCTGTGCCGGCAGAGCCGCATAACGTGAGGGAGGTAACAAATGCCCACCCGCAGAATGGGGAACATGCTCGGTGCTGCATCCGCGGTTGTCTTTGGCATGGGCGTCCTCTGCGCGCAGGCGCAGGAGCGCGAGCTTAAGGTCGGCTACATGAAGAATCCGATCCAGGACGCCTCGCTCGATATGATGGAGAAATGGGCCAAGGCGCACGGGGTGAAGCTCACCCGGGTAGCCATGGCCTACAGCGTGTTCATGGAGAAAACCACGGCGACGCTGACGTCGGGAACCGACCAGTTCGACGTGATCTGGCACAACGACGACTGGGGCCAACTCTGGGAGAAATATCTGGAAACGACGGACGACGTGAAAGGCATGGAGAACGTCGATCAATGGCCGCTGCTCGCGTTCTGGAATCACGAGCACAAGCTCACGGTCGTTCCCATGGCCCACACCGTGGGCACGTTTTTCTATCGCACGGACCTGCTCAAGCCCGAGGAAGTACCGACCACCTTTGCCCAGCTTGTCTCGACGAGTCAGCGCCTGCAGAAGGAAGGCAAGGTCAAGTGGGGCTATGTGGGCGGCATGAGTATGAACAACACGTGGTTCAGCCTGTGGTGGACCATGTGGTCGAACCAGTGCGACATCCTCAAGCCGCTGTTCGAGCGCGACAATGCCAAGCTCGCGGGGGCCAAATTCGAGCCCGCAGTCACCGAGCCCTGCCACAAGGAGATCGTCGACTACTGGTGGGACGCGATCCACACGCACAAGATCAGCCCGCCCGGCATGACTGCGTACGGACGCAACGAGGCGAATGCGATCTTCATGGCGGGCGACGCGGCGTTTACGCTGGTGGACTCGACGCATTTCGGCGAGTTCAACGATCCGAAGCGCTCGAAGATCGTCGGCAAGGTGAGCATGGCGCCGTTCCCCGTGGGCCCGCGCGCGCAAAAGCCCACCTCATGGAATGAGATTTGGGGCTGGGCCATTCCCAAGGGTGTGCCCGAGGACCGCAAGAAGCTCGCCAAAGAGATGCTCTCCGCGATGATGCAGGACGAGGCGGGCCAGATCGAGATGTGGAAGAAGACCGGGGGGCCGCCCCCGAACATCAAGCTGTGGCCGAAGCTTGCCGCCGAGGACAAGGACTTCGCGGCCCTCAAGCACGCGGTATTCGACCAGACGCCGATCACGCATTCGGCCTACTATTTCGCCGAATGGCCGGCAGTGCATAAGGCCTATTCGGACATGGCGATCGCCGCGCTCTCGGGCAAACGCGAGGACATTCCCAAGGTGCTCGCGGACAACGTCGACAAGATCCACCGCGCCGCTGCCGGGCAGTAAACCTCATGCCGTTGTGCTCCCCTCCCCCGCGAGCAGCGCACTCGCGCTGCGAGTGTGGGGAGGGGTTGGGGGCGGGGGCTCTCCTTGATTGATGTGAATTGTACCCCCGCCCCTAGCCCCTGCCCACAAGGGGGAGGG
>DATCJI010000133.1:0-13572 GCA_036562835.1 Xanthobacteraceae bacterium
GTCTCATCCGTTGGGAAAAGTTGGTTCGTGGTTCGCACCGCGGTCGCAGCGACCCAATCGCCTGCTGCCAAACCGGGCGCCAAACCTCCTGCAACCCCGAAGCTGATGATGCCGGAGGCACCCCGGCGCAGTGCCGAATCGAGATCGGCGGGAAGGCGGGGCCCCTGACTGCATATGACGGAAACGCCCGATCCGAGCGCGATTCGAGCCTCTAAGGCAAGCGAAGTAACGGCGACAATGCCCCCGGACATTCCGTGCGCTCTTCAAAAGCAACTTGTCCCGCAGTGGACGAATAAAGTCAACCCGCGCACATTCTGCCATGCTGCCCTTCCCGGACGCTTGTTCTATTTCGAAACGGCGTGGAAGTGATGTACAAGACGCAGTGACATGGCAGCGGGCGAAAGGCGCCCATGGTCGAAATGGACTGCACAGCAGTTTCTCAGAATGCTGTCTCTCTTTGCAGAATCGCGTTCGTCTGGAATGCACTCGCAGGTGCGCGAACCCGGATTTTGAAGCCGGTGACGGGAGGGGGCCAATGCCTGGGACAAACAAGATCAAGGTAGCCATTTCCGGCGTGGGCAATTGTGCCAGCGCCTTGGTGCAGGGTGTCGAATTCTACCGGGATCAAGACGGTACCGCGGTGGAAGGTGTGATGCGCCCTTCGATTGGCGGTTATCGCTGCGGCGACATCGAGTTTGTTGCGGCATTCGACATAGATCAGCGCAAGGTCGGCCGCCCGCTCGAAGAGGCAATCTTTGCAAAGCCGAACTGCACCCGTGTTTTCCAAAGTGCATTGCCCGTCTCGAATGTCATCGTGCAGATGGGCCCGATACTGGATGGCGTTGCGGCACACATGGCCGATTATCCCGACGACGCCGCCTTCCGTCCCGTTGATCTGGAGCCGACAGATATAGCGACAGCGCTGCGCGCATCGGGCGCCGAAGTATTGCTGTGCTACCTGCCGGTCGGCTCGGAGCAGGCGGTCAAGCACTATGCTCGCGCGTGCCTCGATGCCCGCGTGGCGATGATCAATTGCGTCCCCGTCTTCCTGGCCTCAGACCCCCATTGGGCGGAGCAGTTCCAGATCGCCGGAGTGCCTATCGTCGGCGATGACATCAAGAGTCAGGTCGGTGCGACAATCGTGCACCGGGCATTGGTGCGGCTTTTCTCCGACCGCGGAGTAGGCGTCGATCGTACGTATCAGCTCAATACGGGAGGCAATACCGACTTTCTGAACATGCTGGAGCGGAGCCGATTGAAGGCAAAGAAGGTCTCGAAGACCGATTCCGTGCAATCGCAGCTCGACCACCCCCTCGACCCTCTGGACATCCATATTGGACCATCCGACTACGTACCGTGGCAGCGCGATAACAAGATCTGCTTTATACGTGTCGAAGGGCGCGGATTCGGCGGTGCCCCCATCGAGCTGGAAATGCGCTTATCCGTCGAGGATTCGCCAAACAGCGCCGGCGTTGTGATCGACGCCATTCGCTGCGTGAGACTGGCGCTGGAACGGGGCCAGGCCGGCCCGCTCTTGGGGCCGTCTGCCTACTACATGAAGCGGCCACCCTGCCAATTGCGGGACAGCCTCGCGCTCGAAGCCTGTGATGCTTTTATCGAGGGCCGCAGTTTTGCCTTTCCAACGGATGCCGGACCTCAGATCGCGGAGCGCAGATATCTGGCAGCCGATATCTGACATACGTTATCAGATGCCGTCGCAAGGGCGATGAAGCAACACCCCGTTGAGACTCTTCTTTTCGATTTTGGCGGCACCCTCGATGCTGATGGCGTGGCATGGAAGGAACGGTTCCACGAATACTACCGCGCCGAAGGACTGGACATGGCTGCTGATGCTTTCCAGCCCTGCTTTTTTGCCGCCGATTCCTCGCTCGTGGGAAACTTGCCCCACGCAGCGGACCTTGCCGCAACAGTGCATGCGTTGGCAGCCAGGCTCGAAGCGGAACTGACGCGCGCGGCCCCACCGGGTAGCGGCGGCGCGAGCTCGAGGAACGGCCGCGGTGCGCGCGTCGCAGCCCGCTTCCTCTTGGACGCATCCGCCGCGTTTGCGCGCAACCGGCCGGTATTGCAGACCTTGCGGAAACAGTACCGGTTGGGCGTCGTGTCGAATTTTTACGGAAATCTGGAAGCAGTATGTCGCAGTGCCGATCTGCATGCGCTATTTTCGGTTCTGATAGACAGCCATCAGGTTGGCGCAGAGAAGCCCGATCCGGCCATCTTTCACGCGGCACTCGGCGCGCTTGGCGCTTCGCCTGAAACGACGATATTGATAGGCGACTCACTGCGCCGCGACGGCGAGGGAGCACGGCGCACGGGAATGCGGTTCGTTTGGATGATGTCACCGGATGCTCAGGATAGCGAATCGAAGCCATCAGAGCTGCCCTCCGTCGATTTTGCAGTGACCGAGCTGCATGCTCTCACATCAATCCTGCAGTGAACGGCAAATCCGCATTTTCCAATATCCGGGGAGGCATCATCGCCGCCGGGCAAGGAACGCGTTTGCGCGCCGACGGTTACCGTGTCAGCAAGCCCCTGGTGCCGATTGCAGGACGCCCCCTGATCGAGCTCGCGCTGGACCGCTTCGGCGCGGTCGGCATCAGGCGAGTGAGCATCATCATCAACGAGACAAGCAACGATTGCCGGGAATGGCTCACGACCCATGCCGCAGGTTTCAGTCTCGAAGTGATTGTGCGCACGACGGCATCGTCCTACGCAAGCTTCCAGGCAGTGGCCGCCCGAGTGGCCGGCGCAGCGGCGGTGATCACAACAGTCGACGCGGTCATGCCGGTCGAGGCTTTTCATGAATTCATAAGATCGGCCGCGCAGCTGCCAAAAGATGCGGTCGCGCTGGGTTTAAGCGATCACGTCGATGACGAAGATCCGCTGTGGGCCACGCTGAGCCCGAATCGGCGCATTCGAGAGCTCGGTGGCAATGGTGGTACCCATGTAACGGCGGGGGTTTATTGGCTCCCCGCGCATCGCCTGCCCGAGTCCGCGACTGAATTCACGCGGTTACGCGATTACCTGGGCTGGCTTGTTCGCGAGCGTCAGCCCGTCTACGGCATAGTTCTGCCGTGCGTCTACGATATCGACAGGGCGCGTGACGTTGCGGCGGCTGAGTTGGCGAACCTTCGCCTGTAGGAACGAGAACGGCTGAGACGCATGGGCGTGGCCAAAACCTGCTTCGGTATTTACCGCGAGCCAGCGCATTCGCCGGGACGGGTGGAGGACGACCGCGCCATCCTGCAGGCGGTCGCGCAAGCGTTGCAGGCACGGGGATTCAGCGTGGACCTTGTTGCGCCCGACGCCGAGTTCGACAGTCATTTCGCCAATGTCTTTGCGATGTGCGAGCGCAGTGCGGTGCTCCAGCGGCTGAGCGCCGCAGAGAAAACAGGTTCGATCGTCGTCAATTCCCCCGAGGCGATCCGCAACACGTATCGTCACCGCATGGTGGAGCTCTTCGCCAAACACAGTGTTCCGTCACCCATGAGCCAGGTTGTTGCAACGAATACGGGCGTGCCGCGACCGCCAACGGCCGTCTGGGTCAAGCGCCATGATTTCCACGCGACCGAGCCGTCCGACATCATGTACGCCGCATCCGAGCAGGGGTGGAAGGAGGCACTGGACAGATTTGCCAGGCGCGGAATCCCGTTCGTCATCGCCCAGCAGCACGTGCCGGGCGATCTCATCAAATTTTACGGCATCAGAAATGATCTGCAGCCCGACAACAACAGCTGGTTCGAATGGTTCTATCACCGCGATAAAGGCATGTTGGGCCATGCATTCGAAGTTGCGTGCCTGCAGCGTGCGGCACTTGGCGCCGCAGCCGCGCTCGGGCTCGAAGTCTTTGGCGGAGACGCCATCATCCAGGCCAGCGGCGAGCCGATCATTATCGATATCAACGCATGGCCGAGCTTTGCGCTCTATCGCGAGCGGGCTGCCCGGCTGATTGCGGACCATCTCACCGTGCGCTTCCAGCGGCAGCCGCGGCTGGTTGCCGCTGAATGAGTTGATTCCTTGGACGACGTCCCGTCACTTGAAAACACGCCCGTGCCGAGGCTCGCAGGGCAGCTCCGGACCGTCCCGGGCCCGAAATCGAAGGCGATTTTCGACCGCGAAGCGGGCGCGATCGGGCCTGGCCTGCAATCCATCGCGCTCTATTCACAAATTGCCGTTGATCACGCGAGCGGCTGCACAATCATCGATGCAGACGGGAATGAATATCTGGATTTTATTGCCGGCGTGGCGATTGGCAGTGTCGGCCATTGCCACCCTCATTACACCAGGCGTCTGAAGGAGCAGCTTGACCGCTTCACTTTCGGCAGTTTCAGCACGGAAATGCGCGCGCAGTTCGTGAATCTCGTAAGCGATCTGCTGCCCGAAGGAATCACGCATCTGCAGCTCTACTCAGGAGGCGCCGAAGCCGTAGAGGCTGCCTTCCGGTTGGCCAAATCGGTTACGAAAAAGTTCGAGTTTGTCGGCTTCTGGGGCGGTTATCATGGCAAGACCGCCGGCGTGCTGGGACTTCTTGGCGGAAGCTACCGCAATCACCAGGGCCCCTTTCCTCCGGGCATGCATCTGTCGCCTTACGCGAACTGCTATCGCTGCCCCTGGAAACTTGAATATCCGTCCTGCGGGCTGGCTTGCGCAGAGCATCTTCGCAACGTCATGAAAAACGACACGCAGGGCGAGGTCGCTGCGATCGTGCTCGAGCCGATGCAGGGCACCGCCGGCAATGTCGTGCCGCCCGATGATTTCGTGCGCGCGGTGCGTGACATCGCCGATGAGTTCGGCGCCCTTCTCATTGCAGACGAAATCCTGACGGGCTTCGGCCGCACCGGGACGATGTGGGCCTCCGAGCAGTTCGATCTTGCGCCCGACATCATGACTATCGGGAAGGGCATCGGCGGCGGCTTTCCGCTCAGCGCGGTGGCGTCGTCCTTCGAGCGAATGTCGGCAAGGCCTTTTGGGGAGCCAAGCGGAAGCTCGTCGAGCTACGGCGGTAATCCGCTTGCAGCGGCCGCCGGCCTGGGCGCGGTGGAGATCATCATCCACGAGAAGCTAGTCGAAAATTCCGCCCGCCTCGGAGCGCTGATGCTCGCCGCCCTCAAGGAGCTTCAGCAAAAATACCGCTTCATCGGAGAGGTGCGGGGACGCGGGCTCATGATTGGTGTCGAAATGGTCGCCGACCGTGCAACAAAGGAACCGCTCGACCAGACGATCACGCGAGCCCTTTTCCACGAGGCGCTCAATCGCGGCCTCGTCACCATGTCGTACTCGCACGTGATCCGCATTAACCCGCCGCTTGTGTTGAACGAGGAGGAGGCAATGTGCGGCATCGATATTCTTGATCAGTCGTTTGCGGCGATCGCGCGGAAATTTGGCCTAGATTGAGCAAACAGCGTGCTGCGGGGCGCATTCATCGGGTTTGGCAACGTCGCCCAGAACGGGCATCTGCCTGGCTGGCAGGCGCGTGATGATATTGCGATCGTCGCGGCAACCGATGTTCTCGCATCACGCCGCGATGCTTTTCTGAAAGCATGTCCGCACAGCCGCTGGTACGAAAGCATTGATGACCTGCTCGCCAGCGAGATGCTGGACTTCGTCGATATCTGCACGCCTCCAGGGGCTCATGCGGAGCTCATCGATCGGGCGCTCAGGAGCGAACTCCATGTCCTCTGCGAGAAGCCGCTGGTCACCGAGCCGAACCATGCACGGTCCGTCGCTGCGAGTGCGGCGAGCGCGGGACGTGTCGTCTACACGGTGCATAATTGGCTCAAGGCGCCGGTCTGCCTAAAGGTTTCAGCATTGATCGATGCGGGCGCAGTTGGGCGTACCCGATCAATCCGCTGGCGCACGGTGCGCACAGGACCCGCGGCGGCTGTTGGCTCTGAACGCAATGCAAACTGGCGCATCGATCCGGAGCTCGGCGGTGGAGGCATCCTGTTTGATCACGGCTGGCATGCGCTCTATTGCACCACCCATTGGGGTGGTGCTCCGGATGGAATCGCCGCTGTGCTGGAGAACCGCCGGTTTCACGACCGGCCGATCGGGGACACGGCAACTGTCACTCTCGATCTGCCTGGCGGCAGCGGGCACATCTATCTCACCTGGGCCGGGGATGAGCGCTCCAACTCGATCGAAGTTGAGGGCGAGCAAGGCCATATCAGTGTTGCCGGTGACCGCATTATCCTCAGCACGAGCTCCGCGAAACACCACTGGACTTGTCCGCCGTCCTTATCGGAAGGATCGCATCACCGGGACTGGTTTGGCGGCGTGGCTGAGGATTTCCACGCCACAGTAACAATCCGCGGCCGAGGCAACCTGGATGAGGCTCTCTTGTGCGCGCACCTGATCGATCTCGCGAGGAGGTCGAGCCTCGCCGGCGGCGTGCGCCTGCCCGTGGGCCGCTAGATTTGAGAGCTTCCTTGTTGCACTTTCTCACGGATAGCGAGAGACACGAGACTCACAAAAAATGCGGGGGCTCCAAGGGCGGCCAAAACCAGAAACCAGCTCGACTTGCCGAAGAACGCGAGAACAGGAAGCAGATAGACGAAGTCACGTGCCGCAGCCGCGTTGAGCAGCCGCGCGAGGCGTTTATCGGGACTGCTGGATACCGAGGTGAACAGCGGCCCAGTGCCGGTTTGCGGCACCATCTGTCGCCAATATACGAATGCGGCCGATGCGAGCGTGCCGATTACCGCGGCCACGCCCAGCCATAATGGCGAGAGTGACGCGGAAGCGAGCGCCCAGCCAACTGCAATGCATGCAAAGATCGCTGCATGGACGAGATTGTCCCCCCAGAAATCGAGGATACCCCCATACCTCGATTCTTGAAATTTCAGTCTCGCCAGCTCTCCGTCGCACCCATCAACGATCGAATGCACAAGGAACAGCACGGCTCCTGGTGTTTGCCAGTACCAATGTGAGGACAGAAAGAACGGCGCGGAGGCGAAACCAATCCCGATCGCCAGGAAAGTCATTTGCGTGGGGGTGACTGCCGTACGCGCGAGCCGGCGGGAAATCTGCAGCGAGATATGTCGATCGACGTGGCGCGCCATGAACCCGTCAGTCTTCTTGACGAGCGAGCGCAGCAGCCGACGTTCTGCATCAGAAATGTCTTTCGGCGTGCTGATGACAACGGGATTTATCTCGGCCGCAAGGGCTGCGGCTGAGCCAAATCGGCGTGTTAGCCGATCCTGAACTGCCCCCACGTCGGCCGCCCCACCTCCCTCCTGCAATGCCGCAAGCGCATCGGGCACAGCCGTTGCCCGGAGAACAATCAGGTGGTCTGGTATTGAGGCCCAGGCGCTAGCATCAATCTGCATCCGCACGAGTTTCTCACACCAATCAGTTTCACCGAGGATTGTCGCTGGAGCAATCACGAGCGGCGCGGTTTGCAACTGGAGAGCCGCCGCAACGCTGCTCCAATTACGAGCAATGATAAGGCCACTGGGAGCGCTTGGCGTTTGTCCGAGCAGCATTATCTTGCCGTAGGCGGCGCGTTGGGCAGCCAGAACGGTGCGCTGCAGAAGCCCAAGCCCCAGAAGGTTTAGATCGGCATCATGCAGTTGCAGATCAGGTGAACGGGGCGACCGAGGGGCAATGAGAATCAGGTTCGGCGCCGGCGATATCGCGGCGCCCGCAGCCTGGTGATAAAATGACGAATGCCCATCAGAATTCCCGCTGATCTGCGTGGCAGGTCTGTGCCCGCTTCGCTGATCGTCGCGGGCTCTCTTGGCTTGTTGCTGCTCGTTTATCTGATCGTCGAGAGCGGCGCCCGAGATGTTGGACATGCGCTGCTCGTGATCGGCTGGTGGCTCCTGCCTATCACTGCCTACCATTTCGTTCCTTTGTTTTTCAGCGCGCTCTCGTGGCGCGAGCTGCTGCCCCGCTTCAGCCGCCCGGGCAAGTTCACCATCGTCTGGATAAGGTGGATCCGCGAGTCCATCAACTCTTTGCTGTTCTCCGTGGGCGGCGATCTCGTGAGCGTGCGCCTCGCCAATCTGCGCGGCGTGCCGGGCACGCAATCCGCGGCCAGCATGGTGGTGGATACAACCATCGGCGCATTGACCCAGCTCGTGTTCGTCATGTGCGGCCTCGCCCTTCTGCTGCTCCACTCAACGGAACGCGTCGTTCTCGTGGTAGCCGGCACGGTGCTCGCCGCCATGGCCATCCTCTGTGCCGGGATCGGCGGATTCATTCTGTTCCAACATCGCGGGCTGTTTGTCCGGTTCGCAAAACTGGCGCACCGCATCATGCCGCAAGCGTGGCCACCCGCGCTTAGTACCAGTGCATCGGCGATCGATGAGGCCGTTGTGGCGGCATACCGCAGTGGGCCACCCATCTTGCGCGCGATCATGTTCCGTCTCATCGGATGGACCGCCGGCGCAGGCGAGGTTTGGCTGGCAATGCAGGCCTTGGGCCTGCCTCTTGGCTTCCTGGATGCATTCATCCTGGAAAGCCTCGCATCCGGCGTGCGTGCGGCAGCCTTCATCGTGCCTGGCGCGCTCGGAGCGCAGGAAGGCAGCTTCGTGCTGTTTGGGGCGCTGTTCGGCCTGCCCCCGGACACAGCGCTTGCGATTTCGCTGGCAAAGCGAGTTCGCGAGCTGGCCTTGGGCTTGCCCGGCCTGTTTGTCTGGCATTGGATTGAGGCGCATCATGTTTTGCGCCGCCCGCCGCAGCCGGCGCCGCGCACGTCACTTCGCTGAGCTGATCTTGCTCTTCTCGCCAGGAGGCGCCGGCGCAGGATCGGCTTCGGCCATGCCATCCTCAAGATCGCTCGTTGCCGGCGACTCGATCGTGTTCGGCAGCCGAAGCGCTTCCCGCAGCTCCGCGCGCCGCATCTGATAGTAGCTCGAGCGGACGAAGCTGTAAAAATCGATCGAGGCGTCTTCGGCGGCTTTCAATTGGCCGAGGCGGTCTACGGCATCCAACGTGGTGCTGCCGACTGTCACCCATAATTGCGTGCCGATGACCCACCCGAGCGGATTCCCCACGATATCCACGGCGGAGCCGACCGCATCGCGCAACGTGGAGGGGCCCAAATACGGCCGTACCACATAGGGCCCTTCGCTGACCCCCCAGACGAACAGAGTCTGGCCGAAATCACCCGTTTGTTGCGGGATGCCCTCTCGGCTTGCGATATCGAAAAGTCCACCCACACCGAACGTCGAATTCAGCACGAACCGGCCGGCCGTGCGTCCGGCGGCATCAAATCGGCCCTGCAACACGTCGTTCGCAAAGATGCGCGGCTCGCGGAGATTGGAATTGAAGTCATGCACCCGGTCATGCACCGGACCGGGCACCGCCACCTTTACAACTTCCGACAATGGCCGAAGCACTTGTTGATTTGTCTCCATCAGCTTCCGGTTGGTTGCCTCGTGCGGATCACTGACGGGGAGCGACGGGTCGCGCGGGAGCGCGCATGCGCTCGCGAGCAGCGGCAACAGCCACAGCAGCGCGAATTTGCCCCACCCCCGACGCATGCTCCCGCCCTTCTCGCCCCAGCCCACTTCGCGCACCAGGCGCGACGGCTTCGCCCCAGCAAGTAACGCGCGCGGCGCCGGGGGGCGCAGCGCGTGAACATATTTGGGGTTCAGGGTATCAGCCCCACGCATAAAAAAGTGTGGCTCTTATGCCGCACAACGGCAATTTAAGCGCTTATGGCGCGGTTTGCGGGGCACGCCTTTGCCGCTGGGTGGCCAGGAGAGCCGGCTGGAAAATGATGGCAGCTGCCAGGGTGGTGAGGAGCGAGAGAGCCATCAGCTTGCCCATGCTCGATGTGCCCGGATGATGGGATAGCCAGAGACTGCCGAATGCGATCGCCGTCGTGCAGGCGCTGAACAGGACCGCCCGCGTCAGGCTCGATTGCAGGAAATTCCGCTCACCCGATCGCCAGGCAACGATGTAGTAGATTTTGAAGGCGACGCCGACGCCCAACAGCAGCGGCAGTGCGATGATGTTGGCGAAATTCAGCTGCAGCCCGACGAGCACGCAGAGCTCGAGGGTAACCACTATCGCAACAAGCAGAGGTACAAGGGTGAGTGCGACATCGAGCCAGCGCCGGAGCGCGATAAACAAAATGAGCGCAATCGCCAGGAGCGACAGGACGCCAGCCTGAACGAATGCTTTGACCACGCTCGAGGCGGCCTCGATCAGGAAAATCGGCTTCCCGGCAGCATCCGGCGCGACAGCGCGGACTGCTGCAACGAAGCGGCCTAGCGGCGCGTTGTCGTTCGCCAGTTCCTTGGGCGCCACCTCAATGCGCGCTCGCCCATCCGCCGATACCCACCTGCTTTTGAGCTCCGCTGGAAGAGCATCCATGCTCACCTGTTCGGCAGCGAGGAGCTGCCTCGCCTGGTGCAGCGTCCTCAGCAGCGGCGCGATCAGAACGGGTCGCGCTTGCTCGAGCGCCGTCGGCGGCGCGCTCGCGAAATGAATGAGGGCCGTTGCCAGCCGGCGTGCCTTCGCGCCGGCGGCGTCGTTGTACCGATTGGCCGCATCCGACAAGTCACGCATCAGGCTCTGCATCGCTGATCGCGTGTCCGCCGGGCTCGCTTCCGGATCGATCTCTCCCGGGTTGAGCGTGTTCTGCAGGAAGAAGCCCGCGTCCTCGATGAGGGCGAGCTTGGCTTCCTGATCTTCGGGAACGAAGCTTTGCAGGGTCAGCACACGGCCGACCTCCGGCCGCTGGCGCAGTTTTTCCGCCATCGCCAGCGCCTCGGGAAGGCTGCTGCGCAGAACGTCGACCGTGTTCGGGCTCGTCTCAGGCATCTTCATCAAATCGAGCGCGGTGGCGACCGATTCGGCATCCCTGGACCGCAGATTGAGCGGATCGAAGTCGAAGCGCAGAGCCGTCAGCAGCGGCAAACCGAGAATCGTGGCCGCCATGGTCGTACCCACGATCCATTTGCGCTGGTTCTCGAGAAAGCGGTCCAAAGGTGCGAGTGCCGCATAACCGATCGGGGTCGGCTCGGCGGGCGGCCTGAGAACCGCGAGAAGCGCCGGAAGCAGCGTCAGTGTCGTTGCGAGCGCGATAACGATGCCGGTCCCGGCGATCAGGCCAAGCTCGGAAAGCCCCACATACGCGGTGGGGAGAAAGGAATAGAATGCGGTGGCGATTGCAGCGGCCGCAAGCAGAAGCGGCGTTGCCATGCCGCGGGCAGTCGCCGGCATTGCGGCGTGGAGGTCATCGCACGCATGCCGCTCGGCGCGATAACGCACGCAGAACTGGATGCCAAAATCGACGCCCAGTCCGACAAACAGCACGGCGAAGGCGACCGAGATTAGATTCAGCGCGCCGACCATGAACAGGCCGAGCGCGGCCGTGTAGAGCAGTCCAAAAACAAGCGTCACTGCGACCGCCAGGATCAGGCGCGCCTTCTTCAGCGCGAGCCACAGCACGAGGCCGACAAGCAGCAAAGTCAGAATGCCGTTCAAAATGGCGCCATCCGCAATCGTGGCAAATTCCTCATCCGCAAGGGCAACCGATCCGGTGAGACGGACAGTGACACCCTTTTCAGGCGTGAGCCCCAGCCTCGAAGCCGTATCGCGGATCACGGCGGTGGCTTTCCTGCCGGGCTGCAAATCATCGAAATCGAGCACGGGCTGGATGTTGACAAAGCGACGGAGCTCTGTGGGTTTCGCGGCTTTGCCGCTGATCAGCGTGCGCCAGGAAAAGGCGGGCGTCTCTCCCTTCGTGATGCGCTCCAGCGCATCGGAGAGCGCAACGAAAGCCGGCCCTAAATCTTCGAGCTTCGCCTTGCCCAGGCGTACACCCTCAAGCGATTGGGAGAGCGCACGAAAGATTCCGCGCAGCGAAGGATCCGCTGCCAATGTTCCGAGGAATGGCTGCGCCGAAATCAGATCGGAGGTGGCGCTGCGTACCTCGTCCGTGCTGAGAAAAAGAACGCCGTTGCGCTCGAAGAACTCGCCGCCGTCGGCACGGCTGACAGTGCGAATCACATCCGAGCGGGACGCGAGCCCGGTGACCAGCGCACCGGCGGCATTCTCTGCAGCCTCGGGCGTGGCCGCATCGATGACGGCGATGATCCGGTCTACTCTTTGTGGAAACGCGGCATCCAGCATCAGCTCCTGTTGGCGCCACGGGAGCGAGTTCGACAACAGCTTGTTGCTGTCGGTGGTGATCACGAAATGCCCGATGAAGTAGATCGCGGAAACGATCGCCAGAAGCGAGAACCCGAGGATCACCGGCCAGGCGTAGCGGCTCGATAGCTGAACGGCCCTTATGATTACGATGGCTGCGGATGCTGCCGTTGATTGCCGCAACGGGCGCGCAATCCTCCATGGCCGTGCGATCCCTTCGACGCAATCAGCGGCCACGGTGCGGGCGGCTGCGCGCACGCGCACAGGAACGAAAGCGTCTTCCGAGCTTTTCACGGCTGAATGTGCGTCGAATGAGCCCCGAACGCGAGCGCACGAACGCGGACGGGCCGCGCGCTCGCCATCTCGCATCATGCAGAAATGAACGGCCAGTTTTTGTCGCGCGTCGCCATGCGGCAGCCTCAATCCTGCCCGAATTTTTCTCAAATCGCGCTCGGACTTGATCTTTGCCGATGCATTGCCCACTGAAGGCAAGGGTGTGACGCCGAGTTTGCCGAAGGGAAAACGATAACGATGAAGTATTTCGACTTGCGCCAACGCCGATCATTGACGATCCGGGCGCTCGTGTTCGCGTCGGCCGTGATCTTCGGGCCGGCGACAGCGCCGGCCCAGGCACCGAGTGCTGCCGTGACCAAGATCGAAAACTATTATCAGCAGCTGATGCCCACCATCCAGCAGGCCGCGCGGCTGAGCGTGCGTGAGCGCGACAAGCGCTTTGCGCCCGTGATCACCGCCGTTTTCGATATTCCGACCATGGCGCGCCTGGCGGTGGGCCCCCCCTGGAAGACATTCTCACCGGAACAGCAGGCGGCGGTCCGCGACGCGTTCGCCCGTTTCATCGTGGCAGATTACGCGAGCCAGATAAAAGATTATTCGGGCGAAAGCTTCGTCGTCGACCCGCAGACGATTGCAGAAACGCGCGGCGGCGGCGAGATCGTCAAGACCAGGCTGCTGCAGCCGGGCGGCCGCACCGTGAATATCAATTATCTGGTGCGCAAGGAGCGTGTGGTCGACATCTATCTCAACGGCACCATCAGCGATCTTGCGACGCGCCGTGACGAATTCGCCTCCATCATCGCCGCAGGGGGCGCCGACGGCCTGATCAGGCGACTGCGCGAGCGAACCGAGGCTTTGCTGGGCAGGTGAGCGATATCGTTTAGATAGGCGTCATCCGAGCCTCTGATGATGACCTTCATACGCCATAGCGACGGCGCAGGCGCTCGTTGAACCGCAAGCGTAAGCGTCCTTATTTTTGAGTTATCCCACCACTCACACCCAATAGCGTGGCACTTTTCGCATGTACGCGCGGTAGCTCTCGCCGAACTTCTGCTCCAGGTACCGCTCCTCACGCTTTATCACCCCGAAATGCAGAAGCAGCGCCGCCGGGATCGATAGAACGACTATCCAGTCAGACCCGAGCGCGATACC
>DATCJI010000222.1:0-5762 GCA_036562835.1 Xanthobacteraceae bacterium
TGCGACTCGAAGCCATCGAGCATCGAGAAGAGCCGATCAAAACCAACGGTGGAGCGATAGAGGGGAGCTAGATCGAAAGTTCGCATCGCATATCCTCCTGTGAGCGAAATGCTGTTGGTCCGCCTGAATGGCCGGACCGAACTGTGTTGCGCAGCCCAAGGGCCTGCGCACCCCCATGTAGGGAGGCTTGGTTGCGTCCGCAAGGGGCTAAGCCACTGAACCCGCGACGGAAATGTTAACGGCTCGTAATGGCGGCGTGGCGCCACGCGCGATTGAGCCGCGGCGTTCGCCTGCTATAAGGGCCCGCCGCTCCTGCAAATGAATCTCGTTTCAATTCCCGCCAACCCGGTGCCCGAAGATGTCGTCACGGGCACGCTGAAGACGCGCGACGGCGTAAGCCTGCGTTTTGCCCGCTGGGCTCCCCCGCCCGGACGCAAAGGCACCGTGTGCCTCTTTCAGGGGCGGGCCGAATTCATCGAAAAATATTTCGAGACGGTACGCGATCTGCGCGAGCGCGGATTTGCCGTGGCCACTCTGGACTGGCGGGGACAGGGCGGTTCTGAACGCGCGCTCGGCAATGCGCGCAAGGGACACGTGCGCAGCTTCGCGCAATATCACATCGATCTGGAAACCTTCATCCACGAGGTGGTGCTGCCGGACTGCCCGCCGCCGGTCTTCGCGCTCGCCCATTCCATGGGAGCGACGGTCCTGCTGCGGGCCGCGCGAGCCGGCCATCAGTGGTTCGAGCGCATGGTGCTGCTTGCGCCCATGATCGCCCTGCCTGGGATGCGCCGCTCGACGACGACCCGCAGCATGGTGAAAACCCTGCGGCTTATGGGTCTGGGCTCGGTGTATGTGCCGGGCGGGGAGGCCGCGGTGCTTCAACAGCGGCCCTTCATCGGCAACCTGCTCACGTCCGACCCGGTGCGGTATGCCCGCAATGTGGCGGTGCTGGAGACCGCACCCGAGCTGGCGATCGGCCGGCCGACGGTGGCGTGGGCGGATTCTGCCTTTCGCGTGATGATGGAGTTCGCCGAGCCGGGTTACCCCGCTCGCATCCGGCAGCCCGTTCTGATCATTGCGGCAGGGCTGGATGCAATCGTCTCCACCCCGGCGATAGACGAATTCGCGGTACGGCTGCGCGCCGGCTCGCACCTCATCGTGCCTGGAGCGCGGCACGAATTGCTGATGGAGCAGGACCGGTTTCGCGGGCAGGTATTTGCGGCGTTCGATGCGTTCGTGCCCGGCACGCCGCTGTTCAAGTGACCGCGGCTCCGCTGAGCGTCTCGATAGCTGCGGCGTGCACCCTTGTGTCTCCCGCGGCAACGATCCGTCCTCCGGTGCGGGGGTCGCCGCCTTTCCAGTCAGTGATGACGCCGCCGGCCCCGGCGATGATCGGCATCAACGGCAACACATCGTAAGGCTTGAGCTCCGTCTCGATCACCAGATCCACATGTCCTGCGGCGAGCATGCAGTAGGCGTAACAATCGCCCCCGTAGCGCGACAGGCGCACCTGCTTCTCGACGGCGGCGAACTGGGAGCGATCCGCTGGCTTCATCAGCAATGGGCTCGTTGTGAACAGCACTGCGTCGGAGAGGGCCGCGCATGGACGCACGCGCAGATCGCGCTCGCCGGCCGGCCCCTGATAGTGAGCTCGACCGGATGCACCCGAGAAGCGCTCCTTGATAAAGGGCTGGTTCATGAGCCCGAATACAGGCTCGCCGCCTCGCAACAGGGCAATCAGCGTGCCCCATGCGGGCATTCCAGAGATGAACGACTTCGTGCCGTCGATCGGGTCAAGAACCCAGACGAATTCCGCTTCGGCGCGTTCGGCGCCGTATTCCTCCCCGACGATGCCGTGCCCCGGGAAGGTGCGATGAATGAGCGTGCGCATCGCAGTCTCGGCGGCGTGATCCGCGGCGGTCACTGGATCGAAGCTGCCTCCGTGGCTCTTGTCAGCAATGCTGAGCGAGGTGCGAAAGAACGGCAGAATCGTCTCGCCGGATACATCGGCAAGCTGGTTGACGAAGGCCGCAAAATCGATTGCCGTCATTAGCCCCCCGTTGCGCCAAGCGCGCCCACCGACACTGTGTGGCAGTTCAGAAGTCCGCATCAGTATTGCGGCGAGTTCAATTGCGGAAGTGGTCCTTCGATTCCAAAGTTCGTAAATCGGGTGCTGCACGATGAAACGAACTTCGGGACACTAGCACAGCACCGCCACGCCAATGACATCAAACACCGCATTCCGTCCTGGCCAAACCGTGGCTGGCTCGGGCTTAATGTTGGTAGCGCCGTTGGTTGCGGTCTACATCGTCAGCCTGCTGCTGCGAAACTCGCTCGGCGTGATCGCGCCCGATCTCGCGGCAGAGCTGGACCTTTCAGCTGCTGGGCTCGGGCTTCTCGCGAGCGCGTATTTCATCACATTTGCGGCTATCCAAATCCCGCTCGGCATGGCGCTCGACCGTTATGGCTCGCGTCTTTGTCTCGTGATTGGAGCCGCCATAACCGCGGTCGGCGCGGCGGTCTTCGGTTTGGCGGCAGGCACGCTTGGGTTGTTTGTTGGGCGGGCGCTGATGGGTTTCGGCACGGCAGCGTCCCTCATGGCGCCGCTCGCAACGTACAGCCGTCGTTTCCCCCGCAGCGATTTGGAATGCTGGCGGGCCTGCAGATGAGCCTGGGAATGATCGGGACCCTGCTCGCCACCGCGCCGCTCGCCTTGTCGGCAGCCACGATCGGCTGGCGCGCGAGTTTTCTGATCATTGCGGCGATCACCTGCTGCATTGGGACAGCCATCTTTTTTTCCCTCGCGGACGAAAGCAGCGGCCAGCCGAGCACCGGGAGACACTCGCGGAAAGCCTCGCCGGAATCGGAGCAGTCCTGCGCACGCCCTCAGTGGGGCGTGTCTTCGTAATGAATCTCGTCGCCTTTTCGTCCATTTCTCTCATTGTGGCGCTCTGGGGTGGACCTTACCTCGCGCATGTCTACGGCATGGACTTGAAGGAACGCGGCACCCTGCTGCTTCTGCCCGTCGTCGGACAGATGCTTTGCTCTGCCGGCTGGGGCGCCATCAATCGCCTGACCGGCAGCTACAAATCCGGGGTCATGACGGGGGCTCTCCTAACGGCTGGCAGCCTCGGGCTGCTTGCATTGACGGGAGCGCCTCCTTTCTGGGTTCTCGCCGGCTGGCTGATTTTTTTCGGATCGGTATCGGCCTACACGCCAGCGCTGCTTGCGCACGGGAAGGTGTTGTTTGCGCCCCACCAGATCGGCCGCGGGCTCACCATTCTCAACGTGGGCACCATGGTCGGCACGTTTGTGAGCCAGGCCGTAACCGGAGCCATCATCGGCGCATTCCCGACACTCCCGGATGGCAGCTATGAACTGAACGCGTACCGGCTGGCGTTTGCCGTACAGGCTGCACTTATCCTATTGGCATTGCTTGTTTATTTTCCTGCCCGCGAGCCGCGCTGAACCGCGTGCCGCGTGGAGAAGCATGTGGACGCATTCTTCGTTTGTACAGCCACAACTTGCGTGTTGTGCGATGCAGTGCCATCTTTGTGCGGTGCGGTAGCGTTCACGCGTTACCGCCGCCCTCCTTGGGCGTTTCCTCCCTAGACTTGGGCCGCTTGCTCTGCAGGCGGCCCTTTTTCTTTTAGCGAAGGCACAGACGGCAAGATGCTATTCCGCCGCAGCCCGATAGGGCCGCAGCTCCTGCAAAGGAATCGCCGCAAGGCTATCGGCGAGTTGCTCCAGGTCGGCAGCCAGGCGGCCGAATGATGAAGAGCGCTCGAATCGCCGCTCGTCCATGTAAAGCGCCCGGTTGATCTCGAGCTGGACTGCGTGCAGCCCTGCGGCGGGATTGCCGTAATGTTCCGTGATGAACCCGCCCGCATATGGCTTGTTTCGGCTGACGGAATAACCTTGCGCGCGCAATGTCGCTTCGGCGGCTTCGGCGATCACGTTCACGCAGCTTGTGCCGTAGCGGTCGCCCAGCACTACGTCGCAGCGCGGGCGCTCGTCCTTCGAGCCGGTGCTCGATGGCATGGAATGACAGTCGATCAGGATGGCGGCGCCGAAATCGCGCTGCATGCGCGTGAAGAGCCGGCGCAGCGTACGGTGATAGGGCTTGTACAGGCCCTCGATCCGGCGGATCGCCTCGTCCACCGGAATCCTGTGGCCGTAGATTTCCTGTGCCTCGCCCACGACGCGCGCCACGGTGCCGAGCCCGCCGGCAACCCGCATCGAGCGCGTGTTCGCGAACGAGGGCAGCCTGCCTTCGAACATGCGCGGGTCGAGCTCATAGGGCTCACGATTGACATCGACGTAGCAGCGCGGGAAGTGCGCCCGCATGAGCGGATAGCCGCGATGGACCACGCCGAACGCAAGCTCGTCGACGAAGGAGTCCTCCGAGCGTCTCAGGGTTGCGAGCTCGAGCCGCGAGGCGGCGAGGAAGGCGCGCGGATAGACCTTGCCGCTATGGGGCGAATTGAACAGCACCGGCCCGCGCCAGCGCGCAGGCTCGAGCACTTCGAAGGGAGGATCGAGTTCGTCCTTGGGCTGGGACATGAAAGGAGACATGGGGCGGGTGGCCTCAGTATCGCGACATAGCCGCTAATGTCCATGCCCGGCGCGGGTTTCACCTTCACGGTTTCCCCGGTTCACCCGATATTTACCGCGCATCGGGCTTATGGGAAATTCGGGCATGGCGCGCGCGGGACGTCCCGCGCCGGCGGGCTGGAAGATGGCGAAGATCATTCTTGCCGAAGACGACAGCGACATGCGGCGTTTCCTGGTGAAGGCGCTGCAGAACGCGGGCTACGACGTGATTTCCTTCGACAATGGGCTTTCCGCCTATCAGCGGTTGCGCGAGGAGCCGTTCGAGCTCCTGCTCACCGACATCGTCATGCCGGAGATGGACGGCATCGAGCTGGCCCGCCGCGCTACCGAGCTCGATCCCGACATCAAGATCATGTTCATCACCGGTTTCGCCGCGGTGGCGCTCAGCTCGGATTCGACCGCCGCCAAGAATGCGAAAGTGCTGTCCAAGCCCGTACACCTGCGCGAGCTCGTCAACGAGGTGCAGAAGATGCTTGCGGCCTGAGCATGATCCCGAAGAGTGCGTTCCGGTTTTTGGAAACATCACGCTTGGACGAAGCGAGCATTGCGGCGGCTTGCCTCGCCCCTGCCACGACGATATGTCAGACAGGGCTGCTTGGGTGCGTAGCTCAGCGGAAGAGCACTACCTTGACATGGTAGGGGTCACAGGTTCGATCCCTGTCGCACCCACCATTTAAGCCTCTGGACAACAAAGCAATCCAAGCGGCTTCGGCGTACCGGTTTTTGTACAGCATGAAAGGGGGCACCCCTGGGGCACCTTTAAAGAGCGGAGGATCACTGTGCCACACTGATCGTCGGAGATGGGGCCGGGCCGCTAAGAGGTTATGAAATGTCGAACAATGACCTGCAGTTGGCAAGAATGCTCCTTAACGGGTTTGTTTTTTTTGAGAAAGACAGACCAGATTGGCCCCATTCGAAATATTTTGAAGAAGGGAGTGCAGATGAAACTGAGGCGCGAAGAGCACTCGTGCGGATATTACGGAACGACAATTGTTGGATCCGCAAATACGCATGCACCTAGCAGACTTGTTTGACATCGATTCCCCGGACCTGCGCACAATAAAAATCGTATACCGTAGAGAGGGCACCCCTCCCGACCGACTGGCGAACACGCCTGTGGTGGAGCAAATCTATCAAGACGTGAG
>DATCJI010000393.1:0-9149 GCA_036562835.1 Xanthobacteraceae bacterium
GTGCCGTGGGCATGCAGCACGTGTCGCAGAAAATCGGCAAGCAGCATGCGCGGCTCGGCTTCTTCGCCGATCTCCCGTCCGTTGAGCGTGAAGCGGATGCGCACTTTCTCTGATGCACGCACTTCGATCATGCCGAAACAGCCTGCCTCATGCTGGCAGCGGTGAGCACGCGTCGCGCGAGCACGACAGCGAGGTTTCGCCGATAGGCCGTGCTTGCCTGCAGATCCGCGCGGCATTCGATCTTGCCGGCTGCATCGGCGGCTATTTGCGCGATCGCTTCTGAGTCATAGCCAAGCTCGACCACTTGCGGCGCCTCGCCGCAACCGCCAAAGCCAAAACGCACGCTGCGGCGCTCCTCGTCGAGCGCGCAGGCCACAGCCACAATCGCATAATCGCCCCCGCGCACAGAGAACTCTTCGAAGGCGTATCGCGTGCGCTGAGCGGCGGCGGGCCAATGCAGTTCCGTGATCACCTCCTCGGGCGCGCGGGCGGTGACAAGTGCAGAGCGGAAGAAATCGCCGGCGCGTACGCGCCGCGTTCTTCGCGCCGATTTCAGCTCGACCTCGCCGCCGAGCGTGGCGAGCACGAGCGGGATCTCGGCGCTCGGATCCGCATGCGCAACTGATCCCCCCAGCGTGCCGCGGTTGCGCGTCTGATAGTGGCCGACGTGCGGAAGCGCCATCGAAAGGAGTGGCACGTTGTTGCGAATGCGTGCATCCGCCAGCGCATCGGCTTGCCGCACCATCGCGCCGGTGATCACCGCTTCGTTTGTGACTTCTATCTTGCTCAGGGTGTCGAGCCGGTTGATGTCGACGAGCAGCGCAGGGCGCACAAGACGCATGTTGAGCATGGCACCCAATGACTGGCCGCCGGCGAGAATGCGCGCTTCCTCTCCATGCCGCGCGAGCGCCTCGCACGCCTCCGCAACACTTTCGGGCCGCAGATATCCGAATGGTGCAGGCTTCATAACGCGCCCCAAGCGCAAGCGCGTAGGGTGGGCAAAATCGCTAACGATTGTCCAACCGCGTGCGCACGGCGCGCGCGCGATTTTGCCCACGCGGAAAGACCGTGCGTTGCGCCTTTGCGCACCCTACGGCACTCCTGGATCATCTTCTAAACGCAAATAGGCGGAGCATTGAGGATACGTTCTTCATCCAGGCGAGGAGGCCGCTGCGCATGGGCGCGCCGCGCAGATGCGCGGCGAGGCGCTCGAAGAAAGTCGCAAGCAGCACGCGCACGATGCCGTCGAGCATCCGCTGCCCGAACCCGGCGAGCTTGCCGCCAACCGCCGCGACATAGCGATAGCTTAGCCGCGTGCGCGCTTCCGCACCCGGCGCGAGTGTCACAATGGCCTCGCCTTCACCGAAACCGAGCTTGCTTTCGGCGCGACCAGAAAGCCGCATGCGCTCACCTTCGCGGCGATCAAACAAGCGCATCGCCACATCATAGCTGCCGCCGACGCCCGCGATGCTGATCCGCACGCGGGCCCGGTAGGTTTCGGGTCCGGTCATTTCGACGCTTTCGCATCCGGGAATGATGGCGCGCAGCGCGTCCGGGTCGAGCAGCGTCTGCCACACGCGCATGGGCGGCGCGTCGATGACGGTCTCGCCGCTGCCGCGGAAGGCACCGGGAATGCGCGGGAACTCATCGATATCCATTGCCGGCTTGTGCTCTTCGACCGTATCGGGATGCCTGCCCTGCAAGAGCTCCCAGACGCGCCCAGGCATGAACGGCGGCAATAGATCATCAATTCCGGTGGCGTCTGCGATCGCGTTGGCCATCGTGACGGGCGCCATCATGGAGCAGCCGTCGCCAAGGCCTTTGGCGCCGTGCACGTTGTGCGGGGTGGGTGTTGAGAGATGCCCGACTTCGACGGGCGGCAGGTCGGGCGCGGTCGGGCAGAGATAATCTTGGAAGGTACCAGAGAGCAGCGTGCCATCGGCCGCATAGGTGACGCGCTCCATCATGGCGGCACCAAAGCCGTGCGCAAACCCGCCGTAGATTTGCCCGTCCACCATCGCGGGGTTGAGCATGTTGCCCACGTCGTGCACGGTCACATAACGCCGCACGTGCACGCGCCCGGTCTCACGCTCTATTTCCACCGCGGCGAGATCGCACTGAAACGAATAGGCAAGCGAAGAGCGCAGTCGATCCTTCTCGTCAGGCTCCCCCAGAATGCCGGGAGAGAATTCGACCACCTCGTCGACAGCGCCGTCGACGCCCTCGGGCGGCCTGCTCGAGTCCCAATGCAGCTGCGCTGCAAGCCGGCGGATCGGAATGGGCTCGTTGCGCGCGCCCGGAGCAGACGCCATACCGTTCGCGAGCTCGACCCGTTCAGGCGGCACCCCGAGCATGCGCGCGGCCACAGCCTTGAGCTTGCCGGCGCCCTTGCGCGCCGCGAGCGCGACAGCGGAGCTGACGACGGCGGAGAAGCGGTTCGCGTAATTGCCTGACGTGATCGACCAGGGGCCGCTCAGGGTATCGAGATCGTTGATCACCGCCACATCGCGCGGATCGATGCCGAGCTCATCGGCAACGATCTGCGCCACGACCGTGTTGTGCCCCTGCCCGTTCGGCGTGCTGTCGATATGCACCACCACTGAGCCGAGCGGGTCCATGCTCAGGCGCGCATTGCCGCTCGCGCCAGACTTCGGTAGCGAGCGCGAACGCTGCTCCGGTGTGAGGGCGAGATTGACGTAGGCCATGTTTGAGGCGGAGGTCTCGACCCCGCAGGACATCCCGATGCCAAACAGGCGTCCTTCGGAACGCGCCTTCTCCTGCTCGGCCCGCAGCGCCTCGTAGCCGACCTGACGGAGGCCAAGCGCCAGCGCGCCCTGATAGTCGCCGCTATCGAGGAGCGAGCCCGCGGGCGAGGAATAGGGAAATTCGTCGGCGCGCACGAGATTGCGCATGCGCAGCTCGGCGGGATCGATCTGCAGTGCGACCGCCGCGCGATCCATCAGGCGTTCCATTGGATAAAAGAACTGCGGACCGCCAAAGCCGCGGTTCAATCCGCTCGGCACCTGGTTGGTGACGACCGCCCGGTTGTCGATCGAGATGTGACGCACGCGGTAGGGCCCGCTCGACGTGGAGTGCATCCGGTAGAGCGCGGCCGGGTCGGGTGGCCGCAGATACGCGCCTACGTTTTCTATTTGCTTGATCCGCAGTCCGACCAGCGTGCCGTCGTTCTTGAACGCGCCCTCCATAGTGGTGACGCGGCCGGAAGAAGCAGAAGAGGCGGCGAGATGCTCGACGCGGTCCTCGATCCATTTCACCGGGCAGCCGAACTTGCGGCTCGCGAGCGCCATGAGCACGATGTAGGGATAGACGCCCTGCTTTATTCCGAAGCTGCCGCCGCTCGAGGGCGGCTGGATGAGCCGCAGCTGATGACTGCGCACACCGAGCGCGTCGCACATGATCGGGTGCAGCGCGTAGGGACCCTGAAAGTTCGACCAGACATTGTAGCGGCCGCTGCCCGGATCGTAGTCGGCAACGACCCCGTACGTCTCCATGGGCGTCGAGTTGACGCGCGGATACGAAACCTTCACGCTGACGATCCTGTCGGGGCTGCGGAAGGCCTCGTCGGGCTCCCCATAAACGAAGCTGCGTGTGTGCACGCTGTTCGTGCCCAGCTCCTCGTGCAGGATCGGCGCCTCGGGCGCGATTGCCGCCTCGGGATCAATAACAGCCGGCCGCGGGCGATACGTGACGTCAATCAGATCAACCGCGTCTTCGGCGATGTAGCGATCCTGCGCGACGACAATCGCAACGGCTTCGCCAAAATAGCGGACGCGGTCCACCGCGCAGGGGTGGTAGTGCAGCTTGCGGGTGATCATGTTCGCAATGGGCTTGGCCATTCTGGCCACGTCGGCGCCAGTTAGGATGCCGATCACACCAGGGAGTCGCTCGGCGTTCCCGGTATCGATGCTCACGATGTCGCCATGAGCATGCGGGCTGCGCAGGATGGCGGCATGGCGCAGCCCCGCCACTGGCTCGAGGTCGTCCATGAAGCGCGCCGTCCCGGAGAGCAGCGCCGCGTCCTCGAATCGTTCCAAACGCTGGCCAACCCACTTGGTATGCATAGCGCTTCGCTACACCCGCTCGCGCAAATAGGCGGAGCGGACGCCCGGGTCGCGGCGCACTTCCTCGGGTGCTCCCGTCGCCATGATCGCGCCGTTGACCAGGACCGTCACGCGATCAGCCAACGTGAACACCACGTCCATGTCGTGCTCCGCCAGCACCAGCGTGTGCTCGCGCGCGAGGCGCCGCAGCACCTCGATGAGCTCTCGCGTCTCGGCTTTGCCCATCCCGGAGGTCGGCTCGTCGAGCAGCATCAGCTTGGGCGCGATGGCGCTCAGCATGGCAACTTCAAGGAGGCGCTGCTCGCCATGGCTGATCTCCCCTGCAAGCGTAGCGGCGAGGGGCAAAAGCGCCAAGTCAGCGAGATTGGACGAGAACGGCTTGGTAAAGCCAATGGGATTCTGCGTCCTGCGCGCCGCTGCGCTCGGCTGCGCTGCGCTCGAAACCGAGTTGATCGCATTTGTGAAGGACCGCCTCGCACCATTCAAATATCCGCGCTGGATCAAATTCATTGACGAGCTGCCCAAGACTGCAAGCGGCAAGGTCCAGCGTTCAAGCTGCGCGCGCCGCAAGAGGCCGCCTAGTTTCGCCGCAACGGGATCACGCTATTCCTGGAAGCTCGACTCCGGAGGAGGCGGTCTGCGTGGGGGAGATGAAGCCGGAACGGGAATGCCGGCGAGACGCATCAATGCGACGGGCTGCAGCGCCGGCGGAATGCGCTCCGGTACGAAGCGCCATGCAGCCATCAGGCCCGTCAAGGCAGCAAGGAGCAACAACAGCAATGCCGTGAACACGCGCCAGCGGGCAAGGCTGCGCTGTGCCTTGTGCAGCAGCGGCGTTTCGGATGGCGCTGCCTCGGTCGGCGGCACGGGGAGTGGAGCAACAAACGGCGGCGCGGGTGCAACCGGGGCCTCTTCAACCGGCTCCTCAGACGCGTGAGGCGGAAGGTGCCACGACGGTGCGGGAGGTGCCGCCGCCGAGGCAGGCGAGGGCTCTGGCAATGTCGTTTCAGAGTCCGCAATTTCAGTTTCAGGCAGCGGCGGCGTTTCAGGTTCGGCGATTTCGGATTTTGGCGGCGGCTCCAGGTCGAAAGGCTTCTCCAGCGCCTCGAGAAGACTCTCGAACGCGCTTCCATGCACGGCCGAAGGCGCGAGTTCTTTGCGCTCGGTTTTCGGTTCGGGCTCTGATTCCGCTTGCGCTTCCGTTTCCGCCTCGCATCCGACGGGGGACTCAAGTGCAGCCTCGGCTTGCTGGTCCGGCAGGGGCTCAGTAGCCCGCTCCAGCTCTGCGGGCGCTTCGAGATCCGGCTCCGGACTGGCCGCGGCCGTAACTTGCTGAACCTCCGGCATTCGCGCCTTGATACGCGGCCAGACGTCGGTCACCGGCTCGACGGGCTCGACCATCAGATGCAGCTCGCCCAACCTGCGCTCCCACAAGTGGACCCGCTCGGCAAAGGAACTATCGCTTGCGAGCAAGGCATGCGCGGCGCGGCGCTCGTCTGCATCGAGCGTGCCCAGCACAAACTCGGCCGCAAAAGTATCCGTCTCGCCGGTGCTGCTCATTGCTTCAGGCATTCCTCCACCTCGGTGAGGCTGCTCCGGAGCGCTTCCTTGACGAGGTTTACGGGCATATCCAGTTTGGCAGCGACCTGATCCCGGCTGAATGCTCCGTAGTAGGCCAGGAGCAGCATGCGTTGCCTGTCTGGCTCAAGCCGGCCTATGCAGGTAAGGAGTTTTTTCAGATCCGGGCTGAGTTGGTGCCGCGGCACCGCGCCCGGCCCGTCGTTCTCCTCGATCACTTCCGGCTCGATCTCGTCTGTATCTCGCAGCCGGGCGGCATCGATCGCCAGCCGCCGGGCAATCGCCACCATCCAGGCGATCGGACTGAACTGACCGGGATTGAACGCGCCAGCGTTGGCCCAGATCTGCAAATAGGTCTCTTCCATTACGTCGGCCGCAACGTCGTGCCGGCGGACGATGCGCAACACAATCCCGTACAGCTTGGCGCAGGTGGCGGCATAGAGCCGCTCAAATGCTGCGACGTCCCCTTTGGCAATGGCGGCAAGCAGCCAAGTGACCTCGACTGGCTTCGATGCTGCAACCAAGATGCGATCCCCGGGAGAGAAACAATACTCCGTCCGAGCCGATTATGGCGGCTTCCAGCGGGGTTCGTCGAGCCTAGAATCAGGTGGGGCTATTGGTGGCGGCAGCCCGTGCCGACAATCATGCGGACCGCATGAACTCGCCTGGGGCGCGGGTGGTGTCCTCCGCCCGTTCACGCATCTGATCGCGCTCGTCGAGCAGCTCGATTTTCTTCATCTCTTCGAACGCTTCATCGAGCGCGAGCTTGGCGTCGTCAAGCTGCGTGCGCAGCTCTGCCGCCGAACGTTTGAGATTTTCCCGCCGCTGCATCGCCGCCTTGGCGTAAGTGGGATAGGCGAAATGATTCGGATCGTGGATGCCAGCGCGATCTTGCTCGGCCTTTATCTCCCGGTCGAGATCTGAGCCGATACGGTCGAATTCGGCGATCATGCTCTCGATCTGAGCGACCCTGCGCCGCTTTTCGTCCACCTGAAACTTCCGCAAGCGGATAAGCGTCTCCCGTGACTTCATCGACTCGTACTCCCCCGAAGCCGCCGCCGCGCTGGTCCTGCGCAGTGCCCCAATTGCCCGGTCCGGAGTGTCCCTCGACAATCTTAGTATTCGGTTTCCGCGGAAAAGCGCGGCTTTGGCGCCACAGCGGACGCGCTTTGCAGGTGCTGAGCGCTTTCTTAACTCCGTGTTTACCCGCGTCGTTAATCATTGCGTCACGTCGTGGGCGTTTCAGGGGAGCCCACACGGGGGGACAAAATCCTTGTCAGTCCGGTCTTGAGCCTGAAGTCGCCATGACGCTTGGAAAGAAAAGCCATTCAGTGCAGTATGTTAGGGCGATTCGCCCGAATCGGCCCCCGAGCGCGTGCCGGCCTGAATATCAGGCTTTGTTAACCATGCGCCGTTAAATGTTGCGACCGGGTTTGTCCCTAAGCGTTTCGAAGGGCCGCCGCCGCGGCGTGCCGACCTGAGCCCACGCGGCGAGGAAGGGGATTGGCATGCGCGTATTGCTGATTGAGGACGATAGCGCTACGGCTCAATCGATTGAGCTCATGCTGAAGTCCGAGAGCTTCAACGTCTATACGACTGATCTGGGGGAAGAAGGCGTCGATCTCGGTAAGCTTTACGATTACGACATCATTCTCCTCGACTTGAACCTGCCCGACATGTCCGGCTTCGAGGTGCTGCGCTCGCTGCGCGTCTCGAAGGTCAAGACGCCGATCCTGATTCTGACCGGCCTTGGGGGCATCGAGGACAAGGTCAGAGGCCTGGGGTTCGGCGCCGATGACTATATGACCAAGCCGTTCCACAAGGACGAGCTGGTCGCGCGCATCCACGCGATTGTCCGCCGCTCGAAGGGTCACGCCCAGTCAGTCATCCAAACAGGCGATCTCGTCGTCAATCTCGACACCAAGACAGTCGAGGTTAACGGGGCGCGCGTGCATCTTACCGGCAAGGAATACCAGATGCTCGAGCTCCTTAGCCTGCGCAAGGGCACGACGCTGACCAAGGAAATGTTCCTCAACCATTTGTACGGCGGCATGGACGAGCCGGAGCTCAAGATCATCGACGTGTTCATATGCAAGCTGCGCAAGAAGCTGGCCAATGCGTCGAGCGGCAAGAACTACATCGAGACGGTGTGGGGGCGCGGTTACGTGCTGCGCGAGCCGAGCGATGACGAAGCTCGCATCTCCGCCTGATTCAGACGGCGGAGCACAAAATCCGGAGGACAGAACAACAGTTCTGTCCTCTTTTCTTTTGTGCTTCCGTCGTCTGTTCTCGAATCACCCGACTGCGGCGACAATGCGCAGCGATGGAGCCGATGCGCGTTCCGGCTTTCCATTGGCCGGCGTGTAGAGGCCGCGCTCATTGACTACCGGCCGGAACGCGAGATCGGGCCGCCGCAGGGTGCCTGCCGGGCGCACGACCGCCGGCAGTCTGTTGCCAAACGGTTTAATTTTTGTTGCGGAAAGCCTTCAAACGCGCGGGAGCGTGCTTCAGCGCGCGGCGACGACGACGGTGTCTCCTTCCGTCTTCAGCTCGACCTTGAGCCCGCATGCGCGCGCAAGCAGCCCCGCATAAAAGGGCTGCACCGCATGGGCGTCGATCGAGCCGTTCTCGGAGCTGCCCGCGAGCAATACGGGCAGCGCCTGCGGGATGCGCGCGTTGAGGCCGCACGCGGTCAGGCGAAATCCCCTGGCGGCAGCGTCGCCGAGCGGCTCGACCGTAATGGTACCGCCGCGCGGGATGGTCTGGCCGGCGATGATGAGCATGTTCAGGAGCAGCTTGACTTTATTCTTGGGCAACAGCTCGCGCGGCAGCTTCCAGATGAGCTTCGTCTTGTCGTCCTCGATGAAGGCCTGCGCCATGGTATGCGCATCGCCGACATCGATCTGCGCTCCCGCGGAGCCCGCAGCGCCAAACGCCAGGCGACAGAACTGCAGGCGCGCGGACGCGCTCCTCGCGCTGCGCTTGATCAGATCGAGCGCGAACGTCTTCG
Source organism: Xanthobacteraceae bacterium (assembly GCA_036562835.1). Classification (GTDB taxonomy): domain Bacteria; phylum Pseudomonadota; class Alphaproteobacteria; order Rhizobiales; family Xanthobacteraceae; genus VAZQ01. The sequence continues at coordinate 8,671 of DATCJI010000393.1, forward strand.
TCTCCTGATCGTTTTCCTTGTCCTCGAGCACTTCGAGCCCGTTCACGATCGCGCCGGTCGGGCTGATGAGGTCGTGGCACACGCGCGAGCAAAGCAGCGCGGCGAGATCGAGCGCATCGAGAGCGACGGCGGTGGACATAAGAATGTCTCCGTTGCGGGGTCGGATGGATTGCGACAGTCGGCGCGCGACTCAATGACCAGCGCACCGCGCGCGTCTCCTACACTGCTGCCCCGGGGAATGCCAACTAGCGCATCAAGTAGCGGATCAAAGTAGCCAATGCCTGACCTTGATCTGGGGCAGAAGTTGCTGGACGCGCTCTCGTCCCTGGTCTCCGCGGCAGGGCAAGCCATCCTGGCGGCGAGAGCCGGTCCGCTTCGTCCGCGCGCGAAAGGCGATCTGTCGCCGGTCTGTGTCGCCGACGAGGCCGCCGAGGCCGTGATCCTGGAGGGGCTCGCGCGGCTCCTTCCCGGCGTGTGCG
>DATCJI010000430.1:0-7604 GCA_036562835.1 Xanthobacteraceae bacterium
TTTCGATTCCAATCCAAAGTGATTCGGAGAGATGCGGCACATCTTCCCGAGCACAGTGGACGGGAATCCGAAGGGAGGCCAGGCATGGCGCGGGCCCATGTTGCCAGCGCGTCCGTAAGCACAGATTCGATCAAAGGCTTGGCTCAGTCGATCGCAAAGCCTGCTTATCTGCGGTTGTTGACCGCGGAGCCGGCTTTGCGACGCGCTGTTCCCGCTTTGATCATTGCCTTTTTGCTCACCATCTGCGTGGGCGCGGCGGTGCAAGTGCTCGATCATCGCCGACAGGCTGTGGCGGACGTGGCCAAGCAGATCGACGGTATCGCGGATCTGCTTTCCGACCGTTTGGAGCGGCTGGACAGCATGAACGTTCAGCGACCCGGGCTTGATCGGCGTTTGCAGGCCGAGCTCGAGCGTGCCATTCCAGGCTGGGCACGCGCGCCCGGACGCGAAATTCTCGTCGCCAACGAAGACGGCGCAATTGTCGCGGCGGTGCGCCATGAAATCACCAACGCTGCAGATGAAATACAGGTTTTAACGAAACCGCTGGAAGCGGGCGTGATCGGCCGCAAACTTCTAGATGTGCTCGGCCCGGGCCAAGCAGTCAGCACGTTTGGCGCTGCGGCCGGTGTCATGCAAGTCACTCTGGCGGACGGCCGATCCGTGTACGCAACGGTGCGCAGTCTGTTCGCCAGCAAGCGCGAGCTTGCGATTCTGCAAGATCGGAGCGACGTGCTTGCGGCTTGGCTCTCCGATACGGCACTGACTGTTACGCTGTCGGCGACCACCGGCTTTGTGGTGCTTATTCTGGGGTTCGCGTTTCACTGGCAGGCCACGCGCGCGCGAGAAGCGGACGTCATCTACGAAACCGTGCGTTCACGCATTGATACGGCGCTCAACCGCGGCCGTTGCGGGCTGTGGGACTGGGATCTGGCGCGCGGCCGCGTCTTCTGGTCGCATTCGATGTTCGCGATCGTTGGTCTCGAGCCACGCGACGCGTTGCTCAGCTTCGGCGAGGTGAATGCGCTGATCCATCCGGAGGACATTCAGCTCTATGATCTCGCGGTTCAGCTTTTCGAGGCCAAGACGACGCTCGTCGACCATGCGTTTCGCATGCGCCATGCCAAAGGAGATTGGGTGTGGCTGCGCGCCCGTTGCGAGCTGGTACGGCAGTCCCGCGGTGGGCCGCACCTGATCGGCATTGCTGTGGATGTGACCGAGCAGAAAACGCTCGTGGAAAGAACCATGGAAGCGGACCTGCGGCTGCGCGATGCGATCGAGACCATTCCGGAAGCATTCGTGCTGTGGGATGCGCAGAACAGGCTCGTGCTGTGCAATTCCAACTTCCAGGAGCTGCACAACCTGCCTGAGGACGCGATCAAGACTGGAGCCTCTTACGAATCGGTTGTCGCGGCAGAAAGAAAACCGGTGGTGCGCACGAAGCTCACCAGCGAAGGTCAGGCCCCCGGGGCGCGCACTTTCGAGGCGCAACTCGACGATGGCCGATGGCTTCACATAAGCGAGCGGCGCACGAAGGACGGCGGGTATGTCTCGGTAGGCACCGACATCACCAAGATCAAGTTGCACGAGGAAAAGCTGATGGACAGCGAGAAGCGACTGATGGCGACGGTCGCCGATCTGCGTAACTCGCAGCACAAGCTGCAGCGACAAGCCGAGGAAGTTGCCGATCTGGCAGAGAAATATGCGGAAGAGAAGACGCGGGCCGAGGACGCCAACCAGGCGAAGTCAAAATTCCTGGCGAATATGAGCCATGAGCTGCGCACGCCGCTGAATGCCATCATCGGCTTTTCGGAGATTATGGAGTCGGGAATGTTCGGTCCGCTCGGAACCGAGAAATATCGCGAATATTGCTGCGACATCCGGCAAAGCGGGCAATACCTCCTCGAAGTCATCAATGACATTCTCGACATGTCGAAGATCGAGGCTGGTCGCATTCGACTCGATGCAAAGCCCATCGAGCTGGAAGCTTTCCTGCATGACGCAATGCGCGTCGTCTCGGCGCGTGCCGATGACAAGCGACTGACTTTGACGGCGCGCATAGGGACCGGCATTTGCCTGAGCGCCGATCAGCGGCTGCTCAAGCAGATTGTGCTCAACTTGTTGTCCAACGCGGTGAAATTCACGCCTGAGGGGGGCCGCGTTACGATCCGCGCGCGCGGCGCGCGGGGATGGGTCAGCATTGCCATTGCGGACACCGGAATAGGCATTCCGCACGACGCCCTGGCGCGCCTGGGGCGCCCCTTCGAGCAGGTCGAGAGCCAGCTCACGAAAAGCCATCAAGGCTCAGGGCTAGGCCTTGCCATCGCAAAATCGCTGATCGAGCTGCACCACGGTAGTATGCGCATCCGCTCGACATTGGGCCGAGGCACCATTGTGCTGCTGCGGCTGCCGAGCAATGAAGCCCCGATGCACAGACAAGACCTGGCTGAAGCGGCGGCTTAACCAAACGTCGATGCGCGAGACGAGCCCGCTCATGACGATGCTAGACGAATGGCGCTATGCCGCTTCCCGTTCGCGTTGGTGTATGCGCCTCTGATACGCCATCCCGACCGCGGCGGTCACGGCGAGAGTTGCGGCACCCAGCAGCAGTTTGTCACGGGTGCCCGGGTCAGGCGCAACATCGTGCACGAACTCGCTTGCACGCTCCGCTAAGCTTGTGGTTGCGTCTCGCGCACGCTGCGTCAACTCGGATGCCTGCTCTCTCGCATCGGAGATAGTTTCAGATGCGCTGCGGCGAGCGCCTTCGGCCAGCGCACCCGCGCGCTCGCTTGCCGAGGAGGCTTGCTCGGCAAGCCCGTGCACCGACTCGCGCACCCGCTCGCGCGCGTCCTCGGTCCATTGTTCGACTTTCTGCCGGCTCATATCGGTCAGTTCATTGGCACGCGATCTTGCCTGCGCGAGGCGACGAGCGGCCGCCTCATGCACCTTCTCGCTGTGTGGAGATGTGCGCAACAGGCTAACCAGGCCAAAACCGATCAACACGGTTGAGATCGGAGGATGGCGTGCGAGTCTCCACGCAAGCCCCGCGCCGATTGCAAGCGCGCCCAATGGGTTCGCGAGCGCGCGGTCCTTGATATCTTCGAGCACGCGTTGTGTCGTGTCTCGTGCAGCCTGGCTCGTTCTCTCGAGGAGCTCGTCTTTGGTTCCTCGCGCCTGCGCCAGGAGATCTTCCTTGAAGTTGGCGAACGTTGTGGGTGAGCGTACGCGGGCCAGATCAGCGGCAAATTTCGCCCGCGCCTGTTCGACATCGCGCTCGAGCGTGTTGAGATCCGTCATGGCTTGTTCCACCCGGGCGGTTCGCCGCCCGTACCTGCCATGTTGGAGCTACCCACGCCTGCGCCAGTCCCGGGACTCTGAGGTGCAATGGATGGACTGGGACGCTCGCCCTTGGCTCCGAGCGCATTGGAGAAGCTCTCTGCCACCTCTCCGGCGAGGTCCTTGAGTCCTTCCGAGGACAGCCCGCGCTGGTTTGCGGCCGAGACAAAACGCTGACCCGCTTCCGTCGCAGCCCCCATGAGATTTTCGCCGGCTTTGCCCGCTGCTTCGGTAAGTGCGTCGCGTGCACCGCCAAATGTGCGGCTCTCGACGCGGGTTGAGGGGAAGATCGCGGCAATGGCTGCTCCCACGGCCAACCCCGCGGCCGCGATCGCGAGCGGCTGTTCGCGCACGATGTTGCCGATTGTTTCCTGCATCGTGGATTGCGCCTGCCGGGAGTGGTCGTACAGCGAGCGCCCCGCCTCCTGCGTGTATCTTGAAACAGTACCGGCATAATTCGACGCCGCGTCTGTCACGCGCTGCGTCACGTTTGAGACATACTCACTCGCGGTATCTGCGGCCTGAGCGGCCGTTGCGCCGGCCCGGGAGGCCGCCTTGCGGATAGAGGATTGAGAATCCGTCCCGTCCGAAGAGGTCCCTTCTGCAGATGTCCATTGCGGAGAATGTGAAGAGCTTGCCTGGTAGGTATTTCTCTCAGTCTGACGATAGCGGGAACGGCTCTCCCGCTCCTTGTTCCAGTTGGATCCACCCCGCATGAGAAGGCAACATCCGGCCGCAACAAGCAACAGCGCCTCGGGATTTCGACGCGCAGTGCCAAGCAGCCAGTCGCTGGCTTGGGTGTAGGTGTCTGAAGCCGCTGGATTTCTCATGTAAGCTGCTCCTTGGCGATTTCGATGTCTTGTTTGATCTGGCGCACGCTGCGGGTAGGCAGAAGCTCCTGCTCGGCGAGGGATCGTCCATGATAAAATACCGCGGCGGCTGCCGCGGCGATAATGGCGGCAACCAACAGACAGGCCCAATAGAGCGCGAGCCCGAAGCTGGCGATTGCAAACACGGCTGCTTCAATGAGCAGGAGTAACGCAATGAGACCGAGTACGCCGGCAGCCGCCATCCAGCCGCTCCCCTGGACCTTGGCGGAGATTTTCTCGGTCAGTTCCGTGCGCGCGAGCCGAACCTCCTTCTGCACGAGATCGGAAACGTCGGCGAGCAGATCCGTCATTGCGCGGACCATAGCGGAATCGCGTAAACTCTCAGGTGCCATGGAACTCGCTCGCGCTCTGCCCGAATTGCTCCCGCTGGGAACGGAAGGCAGACTCAGGGTCATATGGTGCATGGGGTGGAGCACCGCCTGGCTCCCCCGCTTTGAGCACACGAAACGCGAGGAACCCGGCCAGGGACGCCAGCCCGAACACCACGGCAGGCTGCCGTCGCGTGAAGTCCGATGCCGTGCGGAAAAGATCATCCACAGATTGGCCCCGCAGGTCGCGTGAGAATCCATCAACCCGCTCCGCTGCGCCACGCACGAGCTCTGCCAGTTGTGGGTTGGTCCGGTCGAGATTGTCGGCCGCCGCTCTTGCTGCGCCGGCGACCTGCTGCACGGCATCGGCGCCTGCTGCAATTTGCTGGTTAAGCAAGCCTCTTGCCCTTTGATTGGCGTCGGCCGCCAGAGAGGAAGCGGTTTGCTTTGCCTGCTCGCCTGCCTGCTGCGCCGCTTCGCTGAATTTTGAAACGGCTTCGCCCGCTCTCTCCCGGATGTCGTCGAACGCACCAGTCTGGCGGGCACCCGGCTGACTGGCGCCCTGGCTGCCTTGGCTCAGGCTCGTGCGATTGCCCGAAGCGCCGGAGCCGCCGCCGGAACTGCCGGAACGGGGAAACTGTTCGCTGCTCATGGGGAATTCCTCCGCTACGACCACCTAACCTGTGCGTGGGAGGAAAAGTTCCAGCGATCTGCGCGAATGTGGTGTCGCGCCTATCCCGATGTGATGCGCAGCAAGATTGCGCGCACCTTAGCCTGCGTTTCCACAAGGAAAGGCTCAAGCGTTGCGAAATCCGGCAAGTCCGCCGCACGCGCCAACAGCGCGAGCACGCCTGGCGCCGCTTTGGACGAATCGAATTTTGTCGGCAAACACAGCCGCAGAATTTGGGTCAGATCAACGTAAAGGCGTACTGCGGGCCGCAGCACTTCGGCGTCTTCTATCGCAAGCAGGCCAAGCCGAGCGGCCTTGTCGATTACGCGCGCGGTCGAAGTATCCAGCAGCTCAGGAGCATGCCAGGCATGAACCAGCTGCAGGAACTGCGCAATGAACTCGATGTCGATGAGACCCCCCGCGGCGTTTTTCAGATCCCAGTGATCGCCTTCCCCTTTCTCGGCGGCAATTGCCCTGCGCATCTCGAGCACATCCGCCGCGACTTCTTTGCGGTCACGCTTGCGGCAAAGCACGTCGCGCAGCACGGCTTCGACGCGTTGTGCGAACCCAGGTGAAGCAGAGACGACGCGCGCGCGCGTAAGGGCCATGTGCTCCCAGGTCCACGCCTCGTTTTCCTGATAGCTCGCAAACCCCTCGATCTGGGTAGCGAGCGGGCCGGCGCGACCGGAAGGACGCAGCCGCATGTCGACCTGATAAAGCGCACCGTAATTCGTTCGCGCGGTGAGTGCGCCGGTCAGATGCTGGGTGAAGCGGGAAAAATATTGAGCGCCATAGAGCGCCCGAGGTCCGCTCGATTCGGGTCGCGTCGAATCGAAATCGTAGATAACAATCAAATCGAGATCGGATGTCGAGGTCATTTCCCGGGCGCCCAGCTTGCCGAGCGCAAGCACCGCAATTTGCTGATCGGCAACACGGCCGTGAGCGGCAGCAAACTTCTGTTCCGTCAGGCCGTGCAGTAAACGGATGAGTACATCCGCCAATCGAGACAATCCTTCGCCGGCCTGCTCCGCCGAAGCCGTGCCTGACAGGATGCGCAGGCCGATGAGAAACATCTGTTCCTGCGCAAAAATACGGATGCGATCCAGCTGCTCCTCGTATGCTTGCGCCTGCTGCAAGGAACGCGCGAGCGCTGTCGCAAGCTCCGCCTCCTCGGGCAGCGGTCCGAAGAAGCTTGGGTCAATGACTGCATCCATGACCTCCGGAAACTGGGCAAGACTATCGGCCAGACGCGGAGCGCTGCCCAGCACCGTGGCGAGCAGCGCAATGAGATCCGGATTTTGCCGCAGCAGCGAAAACAGCCGTGCGCCCCCGTGCAGTCCGGAAAGGAAACGGTCGAACACAATGACCGCATCGTCCGGGTTTGCTGTGCGGGCGAAATGGTCGAACAGCACAGGTACGACATGCCTCAGCTGCTCCCGTGCGAAGCGCCCGCGCAGGGCTGGATACGGGCCGCTTTGCCACCGCTGCACCAGGTCTGACATTTCCAAGGGCTGTCGAAAGCCCATCGTCGAGAGCGCATCGAGCGTCTCGCGGCTGTGCGCCTCGGCAGGAAAATTCAACCGCGGAAGCCCGGGAGCCGTACTCGGCTGCTCGAACAGCCCGGCATAGTGCGCCTGGACATTGCGCAAATGCGGAAGCAGTGCATCCGCAAAGGCAGCGCGGTCCTCAAACCCGCAAAATCGTGCGAACTGCTCGAGCTCATCGGGTCGGGATGGCAGAAGATGGGTCTGCTCATCGGCCACCATCTGCAACCGATTTTCCACGCTGCGCAGGAAGCAATATGCAGCCGAGAGCTGCTCGTGCGCTTGCGCATCGATCCACCCGCCCTGCTCGAGCGCACGCAATGCCGGAAGTGTCGCCTTGACGCGCAGCTCCGGATGCCGGCCGCCGGCTATCAGCTGTTGCGTCTGGACGAAGAATTCGATTTCGCGAATGCCTCCTCGTCCGAGCTTCATATTGTGCCCCTCAATCGCAATCGTCTCGTGTCCGCGATAGGCATGAATCTGCCGTTTCATCGCGTGCACATCGGCTACTGCGGCAAAATCGAGATACTTGCGCCAGATGAAGGGTGAAAGCTCGGAAAGGAATTTTTGGCCGAGGGCCAGAGCGCCAGCGCATGGACGGGCCTTGATCAGGGCCGCGCGTTCCCAGTTCTGTCCGCGTGTCTCGTAATAATCGAGGGCGGCGGCAGTCGAGATGGCGATCTGAGTGGCCGATGGGTCTGGCCGCAGGCGCAAATCGACACGGAAGGCGTATCCGTCCGGCGTGCGCTGCTGCAAGAGCTTCACGAGCTTGCGCGCAACTCGCACAAAGTGCGATGCGGGTTCCACGCCTTCCGCCAGTGCTGCGGAATCGTAAATCAATACTAGATCGATATCGCTT
>DATCJI010000442.1:0-15832 GCA_036562835.1 Xanthobacteraceae bacterium
TGGCGCATTGGAAGTAGATGCGATCAACGAAGACGACAATGACCGTGCGGGGCGCCTTGCCTTGCACGATGAAGCTTTTTGTCAACGCCGGGTCCGTGGAGATCTTTGCGCGGCCGTTCACCCGGATCGTCTCGGCGCATCCGGGGATCAGGAACAACAACGCGATCCGCGGATCGTGCATAAGATTGCGGAGTGTATCGATGCGGTTGTTGCCGCGCCGGTCAGGGATGTGCAGCGTCCTCTCATCGGCAACGCGCACGAATCCGGGGTCATCTCCACGCGGCGAGCAATCGAGCCCATCCGCACCCGCCGAGGCGAGCGCGAAAAACGGAGCCGCCTCGATGAATGCCCGATACGCAGGGGTAATACGATCGGTTTCTTTTACAATCGATGGACCGAAAGGCGTGTCATAGAGCTGAAGCAGCTGATCCACGCTGGTGATCGTGTAAGCGTCCGTCGCGCTAGTATCCGTCATGTGAATTTGTCCAAGAGTCGCAGATTCCTAGCAGGCGAGGGACGCAGCCGCGAGCAAATGCCGACCGTCGTGTGCGGCGATGCGAACATCAAGGAGCGTCGCGGGCGCGACCTGAGAGCTCAGCCGTACGGGCGTGAATTGCTCAGTGCGGGCGAGTGTGCGCGATTCTGAAAGAACCCGCGCGGTCCGACCGACCTCACGCTCGAGGTGCCGGCGCAAAGCGCTTTCCCCGATCTTCCGCAGGCGCTGCGCGCGTTCCTTGATCACTCCCCTCGGGAGCTGTGGCATCCGCGCTGCCGGGGTGCCGGGACGGGCGGAGAAAGGAAAAACGTGCAGGTACGTCAACGCGCATTCCTCGACCAAATCAAGCGAACGCCTGAACATTTCCTCGGTCTCGGTCGGAAAGCCGGCAATCAGATCGGCACCCACGGCAATATCGGAGCGGAGCTTGCGCAGGCGGGCGCAGAAGGCAATCGCATCCGCACGAAGGTGGCGCCGCTTCATGCGCTTGAGCACGAGATCATCGCCAGCCTGCAGCGAAAGATGCAAATGCGGCATGAGCCGCGACTCGCTCGCGAAAGCGTCCAGCAGGTCCGCATCCGCCTCGACCGCGTCGATGGAGGAAAGCCGCAGCCGTGGCAGCTCCGGCACGTGCTTAAGGACTTGTTTGACCAGAAATCCGAGCTTGGGCGAGCCGGGCAGATTGGAGCCATAACCCGTGAGATCGACGCCGGTGAGGACGATTTCCCCATATCCGCGCGCGCACAGGCGGCGCACTTGATCGACCACCTCGCCCATCGGTACCGAACGTGAATTGCCGCGCCCATATGGGATAATGCAGAAGGTGCACCGGTGATCGCAGCCGTTTTGTACCTGCACAAACGCGCGGGCGCGGCTTCCAAATCCATCTATCAGATGGATCGCGGTTTCCCGCACCCTCATGATGTCGTCGACGCGCACCTTGTCCTCGACGGCAGCGCGGTCTGCCAAACCTTGGCGCCACTCGCGCCATGTATTTGCGCTGAGCTTCTCCTCGTTACCGAGCACGAGCGTGACCTCCGCCATCCTGGCAAAGCTCTGCGGCTCGATCTGCGCCGCGCATCCGGTCACCACGATCGCGGTATCGGGACGCTCGCGCTTGAGCCGGCGGATCGCCTGATGGGACTGGCGCACGGCTTCGCCCGTGACCGCGCACGTGTTGACGATCACTGCCTTGCCGACCCCGGCGGCCTCCGCGGTGTGCCGAATGACTTCGGATTCATATGCGTTCAGCCGGCAGCCGAAGGTGACCACATCTACGGTCATGGCGCGAAATCTCGAGAATTCGTCAGGACACCGGGTCCTTGAAGAAGGTCGCGTCGAAGCGGCCCTCGTGCTCGTATTCCACGGGACCGGTCATCAGCACGTGATCGTCGCGTGTGCGCCACTCGAGGTGAAGGTCGCCTCCTGGAAGCGTGACCTGCGTGTCTCTGTCGGCCCGGCCAAGGCGCGCCGCCGCAACCGCAGCGGCGCAGGCAGCCGAGCCGCATGCCCTCGTGAGCCCCGCGCCGCGTTCCCATGTCCGTACCCTCAGGTGCGAGCGCGAGAGCACTTGGGCGAGCGAGATATTGGCGCGCTCAGGAAAGATCGCATGATGCTCGAGAGCCGGCCCCAGGGTACGGAGGTCGTACGCAGCAAGATCATCAACAAAAAACACTGCATGCGGATTGCCAATGCTGAGTACGCAGGCAGGTGGCATTCGCGCGGCACCCGGCGGTTCCATCCGAATATCGAGGTGCGTTGTATCGTCCACGGGGTGTGCCAGAGGTATTTCATTCCAGGCAAGCCGCGGCTGGCCCATATCAACCGTGCAGGTATGCGCCGTGGCGCCCTTCCAGCACTCTATCACTCCCGCGCGTGTCTCGAATGCCAGCGCGCGTTTACCCGTCTCGGCGAACATGAGATCGGCGACGCAACGCATGCCGTTGCCGCAGGCCTGAGCTTCAGATCCATCGCAATTATAAATCCGTACATAGCCGTCGGTGCCCGGGATGTGCGGCGCATGCAGCGCCATCAGCTGATCGTACGGGCCCGCAGGCGATTTCGCGGCAGCGCGCGCCTCCGCGCTCGTAATCACGCCCGCCCGCGCGCGCATGTCCACGACGATGATCTCGTTGCCCAGCCCATTCATCTTTGTGAAACTGCGGTCAGCCAGCGCGCTCATGGCGGGACTTATATGGGCAAGCGCGCAAAGTTGGCCAGCATGCGTCGGTCAACGCGCGGCGTGAACCTCTTGTTTTCTTGACACTCCGGAGCGCGGCCGCCATAAGGAGCAATCTGTGAAACCGGACTTCAGGCCGGCTTTACCGACCGAATTCCCACGAGGACAGAACCATGTTCGCGGTCATCAAGACCGGCGGCAAGCAATACCGGGTCGCCGCCCAGGATGTCATCAAGATCGACAAGGTCCGCGGCGCGCCGGGCGAGGTGGTGCAGTTTGCGGAGGTGTTGATGCTCGGCGGCGACAACGTCAGCATTGGCGCGCCGACCGTGAAGGGCGCGTCCGTCGCCGCGGAAGTTCTGGAACAGGGCCGGGGACCCAAAATCATCGCCTTCAAGAAGCGGCGCCGGAAGAATTCGCGGCGGAAGCGCGGTCACCGGCAGGAATTCACGCTTGTGCGCGTCACCGAAATTCTTACCGATGGTGCAAAACAGCGCGGCGTCGATACGGCCAAACCTGCCGCTTCTGACGCGGAGTAGATGCGCCGACCGGAACGGGACGCAGTCGGACGCGTCTCGCACTTGTCACAAAGTCACTCTATATTGCGAAAGCACCAGGATTTCGGCTCATGGCACATAAGAAAGCAGGTGGATCGTCCCGCAACGGCCGCGACTCTCACAGTCAGCGGCTGGGACTCAAAATTTTTGGCGGCCAGCAAGTGCTTGCCGGCAATATCATTGCGCGCCAGCGCGGCACCAAGTGGCATGCGGGCGCCAATGTTGGCGTGGCCAAGGACCATACGTTGTTTGCCTTGACCAACGGTCGTGTGGAGTTCCGTACCAAGGCCAAGGGCCGCGTCTTCGTGTCGGTTCTTCCGGGCATGGAGACAGCAGCCGAATAAACGGCGGATTTTTTTCCCGCCGGCATTCTGTCAGACCGGTGGGCCCTCGGGGACCTTGCGGCGGGACAGCGAGCCGGCCGGTAATGCAAGGAGCCCCGCGTAGTGGCTGTTCTAGATCACGCCATCGCGAAATCGGTTCTGGTCGATCGGAGGCGGACGACCGAGCGGCTGGTGTTGCGCGCGCCGCAACCGTCGGATGCGGAAGCGATTGTTGCTCTCCTCAACGAGCGCCGCATTGCGGAAAATACGGTCCGTATTCCCCACCCTTACTCGCTTGCCGACGCGCAGGCCTTCATCGCTTCCGCAAATACAAACGAGGGCGAAACGGTCTTCGTCATAACGCGCAAGAGCGTCGGCGTGATCGGCGCGTGCGGCATCGCGCGATTGAGCATTGCGGGGCCCGAGTTCGGTTACTGGATTGGGTCGCAGTTCTGGGGGTTGGGCTATGCGACGGAAGCCGCGCGCGCGATCATCGAGCATGCGTTCGCGGAGCTTGGTCACGAATTCCTGCTTGCGGGCGCGCGTGTGAGCAACCCTGCCTCGCGCCGCGTGCTGGAGAAATGCGGTTTCAAATGGACTGGTGTAGCCCTTGCGCGCATTCGGGCGCTCGGCATATCGGTACCCATCGATCGATATCGCCTCGATGCGGCGCCGCGTTAAGCAGCACCAGCGGACTTAATTCAGTTCAAATGAGCTTGAACACACGCGAATTGCATCCGTGCGAGCGCCGACTTGTGGACTTTGGAACTCACAGCGGCCCATCAAAACCGTTGACACGCGGCCGCAGAGTTACGAGAATGAAATGTGCGCGCCTGACTGCTCCTTGTGCTTGAGCGGCGCGATACCAAAACCCAACACGGAGGTGGAATGCCCCCGGGATATTCAAGCCGCGATGATCGCCGCGGCATCGTTCGGGTTGCGGCGTAGCGGCAAATTGGCGGACGGCGGCGTCGGGAGCGGCCTCTTGGGCCGCATCAGTAAGGCAAGGCCCTGCTTGGCCCCTCCCGACGAGTGCTCAAGTTAGCTTCCTGTTTGATTTGACGGCGCCGGCCTGCGGCTGCGCGTCGTATCTTCTTTTTTCTTGTTGGCCACCGCATATGCGGGGGTATGAAATTCCTCGACGAAGCAAAAGTGTATATCCGCTCCGGCGACGGCGGAAACGGCTGCGTCTCGTTTCGCCGCGAGAAATTTCTTGAATTCGGTGGACCGAACGGCGGTGACGGCGGCAAAGGGGGTGACGTAATCGCCGAAGCCGTGGAAGGGCTCAACACGCTTATCGACTACCGATACCAGCAGCATTTCAAGGCCAAAAACGGCGGTGCCGGAATGGGCAAGGACCGTCAAGGCGCTAACGGCGCCGAGGTCGTGCTGAAAGTACCTGCGGGAACCCAGGTTTACGCTGAAGATGGTACCAGCTTGCTTGCCGATCTCACCAAGGTGGGCCAGCGCGCGATGCTTGCACGTGGCGGCAATGGCGGCTTCGGCAACGCACATTTCAAAACCTCCACCAATCGCGCGCCAAGGCATGCCAACCCCGGGCAGCCGGGCGAGGAGCTAACGATCCGCTTGCGGCTCAAGCTGATTGCGGACGCCGGGATCGTCGGCCTGCCGAATGCGGGTAAGTCCACCTTGCTCGCAGCGACCAGCGCGGCGAAGCCCAAGATTGCCGACTATCCGTTCACGACGCTGCATCCACAGCTTGGCGTAGTAGAGATCGACGGCCGCGCATTTGTGCTCGCCGACATTCCCGGATTGATCGAAGGCGCGCATGAGGGAAGCGGGCTCGGAGACCGGTTTCTTGGTCACATTGAACGCTGCCGCGTGCTCGTGCACCTTGTCGATGGAACAGCTGAAGATGCGGGCCATGCCTATGCAACCGTCCGCACAGAGGTCGAGGCGTATGGGCATGGACTAGCCGGCAAGCACGAGATCGTGGCGCTGAACAAGATCGACGCGCTCACGCCGCAGCATTTGAAGCTGCAGAAGGCACGGCTTGTGCGCGCCATGAAGAAAAAGAAGGGTCGTTCCGCTACGCAGCTATTTCTGATTTCTGCGGCTACAGGGGCGCGCGTGCGCGAACTCCTCCGTGCCGTTCTTGCAGCCAATGATAAGGAGCGCACACGGGCCGGAAAGGTCCCCGAACCGGCGGCTTGGCACCCCTGAACCGATCAGAACAGCTCATTCATGCAGCAGCTCAGTGAGTGTCTTTGCATCCTGCGGGGCGGCGCTTTTTTGATCGTTGTCGAAATACACGAATACGGTGCGGCGCTGGCGTTTCCATTTGCGAATGTGCCGCGCCCACATGCGTAAGGTCTTAATGGGATAATTGTCCCGGTAATGGCCCCCCGGGCCGTGGCCGCGCACGTATACGTGGCGCGCCGTGACCTCCCAGGGCGCCGGCGCATCATGATGGTCGGAAAGGCAGAGGGAAATATTTGAACGTCGCAGAAGGTCGTAAATCTCGCCATCGTACCAGCTCTTGTGACGAAACTCGAAGGCATAGAGGTACGAGCGCGACAGCATCTTCAGAAAGGATGCGAGCCGTTCGCTGTTCTTCGTGAAACGCGCGGGCAGCTGGAAGAGAACCACGCCCACTTTTGGCGCAAGCGCATCGAGGCGCGTTTCCATCAGCTCGATTGAGTTATCGCATTTCTCACTTAGCCGCTTCCAGTGCGTAATGAATTTCGACGCCTTCCAGGCGAAGACAAAGCTTTTCGGAGTCTGGTCGCGCCACGCATGCACCGCCTCTAGCGAGGGCGTGCGATAGAAGGACCCGTTGATTTCGGCCGTTGCAAACTGTGTTGCGTACCACGCGAGCCAATTTTTCTTGGCCAGATCCGCTGGATAGAAAGGTCCGCGCCAGCCGTCATAGGTCCAGCCCGAGGTCCCGATCCAAATCCCGCGCCGGTTCGGTTTGCGAACCTTTTTACATGCCTTATGGTGTACCTCTGCCGCTGTTTTTCCAGCTACCTTGGCGTGGCGTGGAGTGCGCATGCTAAACAACGCGTCACGCGCCAGAATGGTTTTGACACCGCAGTCCTCTCCGCCGCATGCGCTCACAGCTCCCCGCGCTCGACGACTTTCGGCGCATTGTGGTGAAGGTCGGGTCCTCGCTACTCGTCGATCACAACCGCAGCCGCATCAAGCACGAGTGGCTGGCGTCGCTTGCCGACGATATTGCGACCATGCATCGATCAGGACGCGACGTGCTGGTGGTATCCTCCGGCGCGATTGCGCTTGGATCTTCAGTGCTGCGAATGGGCGCGGGGCCGCTTCGCCTCGAAGACAGTCAGGCGGCCGCCGCCGTCGGGCAGATTGTGCTGGCGCGCACCTGGTCCGAGGTGCTGGGCGCTCACGGCATCACCACCGGTCAGGTGCTGGTTACGCTCCAGGATACGGAGGAGCGCCGGCGCTATCTCAACGCGCGCTCAACCGTAAACAAGCTCCTGGATATGCGTGCTGTGCCGGTGATCAACGAGAACGACACGGTCGCGACGAACGAGATCCGGTACGGCGATAATGATCGGCTGGCGGCGCGCGTTGCCACCATGGCGAGCGCCGATCTCCTGGTCCTGCTGTCGGACATTGACGGGCTTTACGACGCGCCGCCGAACGATCACCCGCAGGCGAAGCTCATTCTCATAGTCGAGCGCATCACGCCCGCCATCGAGATGATGGCGGGGGCGGCCGGATCGGGGCTTTCGCGCGGCGGCATGCAGACCAAGATCGAGGCCGGAAAGATCGCGACGGGCGCCGGCACGCACATGGTGATCGCATCGGGCCGTGTCAGCCATCCCCTTGCGGCGATACGGGAAAACGGGCGGTGCACCTGGTTCCTCACCGGCGCTACCCCGCTCGCCGCGCGAAAGAAATGGATCGCCGGCACGCTCGAGCCAAAAGGAAGCCTCACGATTGATGCGGGCGCCGTTACCGCGTTGCGCGATGGCAAAAGCCTGCTACCGGCCGGAATCGTGCGAATTGAGGGGTCGTTTGCCCGCGGCGATGCGGTGGTGATCCGAGGTCCCGACGGAGCGGAAGTCGGGCGCGGCCTTGTCGCCTATGATGCTGAAGATGCAGCGAAAATCCAGGGCCGGCCTTCGGCCGAAATATTATCCATTCTGGGGTTTGCGAGGCGGGCCGAGCTGGTTCACAGGGACGATCTGGTATTGGCGGCCCACAAGACTGAAGAGCGGCGCCGGGTCTGAACCAGAGACAATTGCGCCTGGCCAAGTCCGCCGACCAGGCGCCTGCGCGCGCCGCGCGGCACCGGTGCGCGCCGCGCATTTTGCACAAAAAAAGAAGACCCCGGCGCCCGAAGGGCCAGGGTCTGTCGCCGGATGGGTGAGGGGTTGGGGGGCTGGGGGGCACGCCACCCGGCGTTAGGCTGAAAACTCGGGAAGGCGGTTTCCGTTCCAGGCGCCGAAATTAATTTTTGCCGCCCTGCGCCGGGGTGCGCCGGCCCATGGGGGTGCGCCCATGGAAGGGGCGAACTGCAGTGCGCGGCAGGTCCACGTGTCTTCCGTCCGGGAACTCGATGTATCGGCTCCGAATGCGAAGGTGCCCGCGCACGCGGCCGGATGTTTCAACCACGTACCGGGTTCCGACCGGAAAACGCTCGGGCAGACGGGACGACTGCGACTGCATGGCTCCTCCTGGAAAGCTTGCGACAAACTGAGCAGGCGCCTAATGCGCGGCCGGCGTCCTGCGTTCCCGCATTGCGCAAAAGCTTCCCTCATTGCTGTGCAAAGCTGTGGAAAGGCCCGAGATCGGGTTAGAGGTTGAAACCATTGTCGCGGGCCAGGGCCTGCAGCGAGGTTTCCGGTCTTGCGCCCAGGTGCTGGATCACCTCCGCTGCAACGAGCGCACCGAGCCGCGCACAATTGCGATGGTCGGCACCGCGCGCCAAGCCGGCGAGAAATCCCGCCGCGAAAAGGTCGCCGGCTCCGGTTGCATCCACCACCCGATCGACCCTGGATGCAGGGATGGCCTCGGTCTCCTCGCGCGTGATCACCAGAGCCCCTTGTTCGCTTCGGGTCACGACCGCCAGCCGCGCGTCCTTGCGCAACTCATTGAGCGCCGCATCGAGGTCGTCCGCGGTCTGGTAGAGGCTGTGCAGCTCGCGCTCGTTTGCAAAGAGCAGATCGACAGTACCTTTCCTGATCAGCTCCAGAAATTCCGCACGATACCGATCGACGCAGAATGCATCCGAGAGTGTGAGTGCGACACGGCGGTCAGCGCCATGAGCGATTGCCGCGGCCTTGAGAAACGCTTCCTTGGCGTGCGGTGGGTCCCATAAATAACCTTCGAGATACACGATTGCGGCCGAGGCGATATCGTCCGCGTCGATATCCTTGGGATGCAGGTCCTGCGCGGCGCCCAGATATGTGTTCATGGTGCGCTCGCCATCCGGCGTGACAAGCACATAACAACGCGCGGTCGATGGACCGTTCACGGCTGGGGGCGTCGAATACGACACGCCCGCAGCCCGGATGTCGTGCGTAAAGACGCGGCCGAGCTCGTCATCGCGTACCCTGCCGATGAACGCCGCCCGGGCGCCGAGCGAGGCAACGCCGACCGTCGTGTTCGCAGCCGAGCCGCCCGACACCTCGACCGCTGGTCCCATGGCGGCATAGATCGAGGCTGCCTGCTGTTCGTCGATCAAGGCCATCGTGCCCTTGCGCATATCATGGCGGATCAGGAAATCGTCCTCGGTGCGCGCGATCACATCGACGATCGCGTTGCCGATTCCAAGCACGTCGAAACGAATGGCGGGCATATGCAGCACCCCGAATGGCGCGCGCACTATACCGGCCGCAATTGCCGCGGCAATCGGCGCATGCGCGCGTGTAGCTTGCGCCGCCGCGGCCCGTCATGCGATGGAGCCGCGAGGAGAGGTTCTCGATGACGTTCAGGCAACGGGTATTCTCGGGCGTGCAGCCGACCGGAAATCTGCACCTCGGCAACTATCTGGGAGCAATCGTAAAATTCGTGGCGCTGCAGGAGCGCTATGAGTGCATCTACTGCATCGTGGACCTGCATGCGATTACGGTGTGGCAGGATCCCGCCGAGCTCCCAAAGATGATCCGCGAAGTCACGGCCGCATTCATTGCCTCTGGCATCGATCCGAAAAAACATGTCGTGTTCAATCAAAGCCAGGTGGCCGAGCACGCCGAGCTCGCCTGGATATTGAACTGCGTGGCGCGCCTCGGCTGGCTCAACCGAATGACACAGTTCAAAGAAAAGGCGGGAAAAGACCGCGAGAACGCTTCCGTTGGCCTGTACGATTATCCCGTGCTGATGGCGGCCGACATTCTCCTCTACCGTGCCACCCACGTGCCGGTGGGCGAGGACCAGAAACAGCATCTCGAGCTCTCGCGCGACATTGCGCAAAAGTTCAACAACGACTTCGGTGCCTCCATTCGCAGTCGCGGCTACGGCGATGCGTTCTTTCCGCTGCCCGAGCCACTCATTCAGGGGCCGGCAACGCGCGTCATGTCGCTGCGCGACGGCACCAAAAAAATGTCGAAGTCGGATGCGTCGGATCAGTCGCGCATCAATCTCACGGACGATGCGGACACGATTGTGCACAAGATTCGCCGCGCCAAAACAGATCCGGACGTGCTGCCCGGTGAGGAAAAGGCACTCGAGCTGCGCCCTGAGGCCGACAACCTCGTGGGCATCTATGCGGCGCTCGCTGGAACCGGCAAGCCCGATGTCCTCAAGGAGTTCGCAGGCGCCCAGTTCTCGACGTTCAAGTCCGCTCTCGTCGATCTCGCGGTAGCAAAGCTCTCTCCCATCAATGCCGAGATCAAACGCCTCGTAGCCGACGCGTCATATATCGATGGGGTGCTTGCCGAAGGCGCAGAGCGCGCCCAGGCAATCGCTGCCCAAACCATGCGCGAAGTCAAAGACATCGTCGGCCTCGTCCGCCGTTGAGCGCTACGCGGCTCCGCTGAGCAGCCCAGGAAATCGGCGGCCTATTGTCCCCCCACCGAGCGGCATGGCAGGATTCCCGGTTATGTCCGCGTGGACCAGAGCAAGTCGATGAAGACGACCCGCCGCAGCTACGAAGCAGGGCATTCGCCAAAATTTCTGGTGGTCATTGATGATTCACCCGAATGCGACCGTGCGCTCTATTTCGCCAGCCGCCGCGCGCTCCGCATCGGCACGACGGTCCTAATGTTGCGCGTCATTGAAACGCACGATCACTCGCAGCAATGGCTGGGTGTTGCCGACATCATGCGTGCGGAGGCGCATGAGGAGGCTAACGCGGTGCTCGATCGCCATGCCGCCCGTTCCGCGGCAATGACCGGCGTTATGCCGAAACGCGTCATCCGCGAGGGCGACAAGGCCGAGGAGCTGCTGCGGCTCATCGAGGATGATGAGGACATCGCGCTCCTCGTGCTTGCCGCAGGCGTGGGGCAAGAAGGGCCGGGACCTCTCGTGTCGAGCGTGAGCAAGAATGCCGGCGAGTTTCCCATCCCGATCGCAATCGTGCCGGGGAATCTTACGGACGAGGAGCTGGATGCAGTTTCATAGACCAGGGCGGCTCGGCGCACCGCTTGAAGTCCACTGTCGAGCAGCCACCTATTAGCCTATTAGTCGAGAGGCGCCTGCGCGGATCGGGCGTCGCCCAAGGAGATCAGCCATGTTCATCCAGACCGAGGCCACGCCCAATCCGGCGACGCTCAAGTTCCTGCCGGGCCGCACGGTGCTTGCGAGCGGTACGCTCGACATGCGGGACGAGGAATCGGCCGCGCAGTCGCCGCTGGCCGAGCGCCTGTTCGGGATTCCCGGTGTGTCGGGCGTGTTCTTCGGATCCGATTTCGTTTCTGTGACCAAGTCTACCGGCGAATGGCAGCAGCTCAAGCCGGCCATTCTCGGTGCCATCATGGAGCATTTCATGTCCGGGGCGCCGATAACGCGCAGCGAGGCAGCGAGCGGACCGGAGGCAGTGCAGGAGTTTTTCGCCCCGGAAGATTCGGAAACCGTGGCTACCATCAAGGAGCTGATTGAGACGCGCGTCCGCCCGGCGGTCGCCAATGATGGCGGGGATATCACGTTCCGGGGCTACAGGGACGGCATTGTCTATCTCGATATGAAGGGCGCGTGCTCAGGGTGCCCGTCGTCGACAGCGACATTGCGGCATGGCATTCAGAACCTGCTGCGTCATTATCTGCCTGACGTGGTCGAGGTCAGGCCGACGGCACAGTAAACGTGCCCGCGTCGTCGCGTCCGCACACGCGCTATGGACTGACGCCGGCAAAGGGTGAGCGATGCGCGTTCTTGCGATCGACACCGCGCTGGATGCCTGCTCCGCCGCCATCTTCGACCTCGACAGAGCCGGCGTCATCGCGAGCGAGACACTGCCGATGCTGCGCGGTCACGCCGAAGCGCTCATGCCGCTTATCGCGCGCGTGATGGATCAGGCCGCCATCGAGTTCAGCAAGCTCGATCGCATTGCGGTCACCACCGGGCCGGGAAGCTTTACAGGGTTGAGGGTTGGCATTTCCGCCGCACGCGGGATCGCGCTCGCTGCCGGAAAGCCTGCGATCGGCCTCTCCACGCTTGCCGCCTTTGCGGCGCCTTTCATCGCCGAGGATGACAGCACGAACGTGGTGGCAGCAATCGATGCGCGCCACGCGCAGGTCTATCTGCAAGTATTTGGCAGAGGTGGGCGCACGCTCGTTTCCCCTCGTATTGCGGCGATGCGCGATGCAGTGCGCCTGTCCGCAAGCGCGCCCGCTCGGCTGGTCGGCTCAGGTGTGCAGATGTTGGCAGCGGCGTGGCCCAAGGAGAGTGAGCCGCCGCGTGTGGTTGATGCGCGTGGCGCGCCCGAAATCGGCTGGGTTGCGCGGCTCGGCGCCGCAGCCGCTGATGGCTATGGCGCGCCCAAGCCCCTTTACCTGCGTGCCCCCGATGCGCAGCCGCAGGATGCGGCGCGCCTCGCCCGTCGATGAGGAATCTGTTCCGCGCGCTCTGGCCGCGAAACGAGGCGCGATTTTCGCCGGCAGGTCCCCGCGATGCGCGCCCCATGGCGGCACTCCATGCCACCTCCTTTCAAGGCGGTTGGAGCGAGGTAGAGTTCGAAAAGCTCCTGTTGGAGCGCAACGTCATTGCCGACCGTGCAGCCCGCGGGAGTTCTCTTGTCGGCTTTATCCTCTCGCGAATCGCTGCGGACGAGGCCGAGATTCTATCGATTGCGGTGCACCCCTCGGAGCGCAACCAGGGTATCGGGCGCAGGCTGCTCGACATGAACATGCGGCGCCTTGCCGGATTTGGCGTGCGCGCGCTCTTTCTGGAAGTGGCACAGGATAATGCGGCGGCATGCAGGCTTTATGCGCGCGCCGGCTTCCGTGACGTGGGCCGGCGGGAGGCTTATTATGGGCAGGAGAACCGAGGCGGTTCCACGGCACTCATCTTGCGAAGAGATCTCATGTGAGCGGGCTTCTGAATATCGTTGCGGCTGGTCGGATGTCGCTCGTCCTTGCGGCTTGCGTGGCTGCCGGTGCGGGTGCTGCGCACGCCACAGGGTTTCCGGAGAAGCCGCTGCGAATGTTGGTCGGCTTCTCCGCAGGCGGCGGCACGGACGTGGTTGCACGCATCCTTGCGCAGAAGATGTCGGAGACCATCGGCCAATCGGTCGTGGTCGAGAATCGCTCCGGCGCAAGCGGGTTGATCGCGGCGGACGCGGTCGCGAAATCATCGGCGGATGGATACACGCTGATGATGGGCAGCCAGACGACGCTCGCCGTCGCGCCCAGGCTCTATCGCAAGGCCGCGCTCGAGACTCGCAGAGACTTTGCCGGCATCGCCATGGCGGGCATCTCGCCGCTGATCCTGGTGGCGCATCCGGCGTTTCCCGCCCACTCCGTTTCTGAGCTGATCGCCATGGCGAAGGCCAATCCGGGCGGAATCAATTTCGCTTCCGGTGGGCTAGGAACAACACCGCACATGGCGGGCGAGCCGTTTTGCCATTTGGCCGGGATAAGGATGTCGCATGTGGCCTATCGCGGAGAGGCTCCGGCCATCAACGATGTCATTGGAGGTCAAATTCAATTGATATTTGCCAACCTTTCAGCGGTGATCGGCAATGTGCAGGCGGGGCAACTGCGCGCGCTTGCGGTTACCAGCCGCGTCCGCGCGGCCGCTGCTCCGCAAGTGCCCACGATTGCCGAAGCAGCCATTGCGGGGTTCGAAGCAAGCACCTGGTTCGCGCTGGTGGCGCCGGCAGGAACGCCGCGCGATGTGCTGCTGCGCCTCAATAACGAAACAAAACATGCGCACTCTCAACCGCATGTTGTGCAACGATTCGCCGAGTTGGGGATGACGGCAGATGACATGAGTGCGGAGCAAGTCGACGAGTTCATCCAGTCGGAAATCGTCAAATGGGAGCGAGTGATCAAGGAAGCCGACATTCGCGCATTGGAATAAGCATTGACAGCGGAATGGCGACCGACGATCTCACGCGCATGCAACCCACACGCAAACTCCACATTAAGTCGTTCGGTTGTCAGATGAACGTCTACGATTCGCATCGCATGGCGGACACGCTTGCAACCGAAGGCTTTCTGGAAACCGCCGAGATTGAACAAGCGGACCTGATCGTTCTCAACACGTGTCACATTCGCGAAAAGGCGGCCGAGAAGGTCTATTCGGAGCTGGGGCGCGTACGGGAGCTGAAGCAGGCAGCGGCCCGCGCCGGCCGCCGCGTCACGGTCGCGGTTGCGGGTTGCGTCGCGCAGGCGCAAGGCGAGGAACTCATTCGTCGCGCCCCGGCCGTCGACATCGTTGTCGGTCCGCAGAGTTACCATCGCCTGCCGGCACTGATCGCGCGTGCCGAAAACGGTGCGGTGATCGACACCGAGTTCACCGTCGAACAGAAATTCGATGCGCTGCCCAGCCCCAGCGCGGCCGCCACGCGCGCGCGGGGTGTCTCCGCATTTCTCACCGTGCAGGAAGGCTGCGACAAATTCTGCACGTTCTGTGTCGTCCCCTATACGCGCGGCGCGGAAACCTCACGGCCGGTGATGAAAGTGATCGAGGAAGCGGAGCATCTGGCGCGCAGCGGCGTGCGTGAGATCACGGTCATCGGGCAGAACGTAAACGCGTATCACGGCGTGGGGCCCAACGGGCGGCCATGGCCACTCGGGCGGCTGCTGTTAAGGCTCGCGGAGGTGCCGGGCATTGTCCGATTGCGCTACACGACAAGTCATCCCTGCGACATGGAAGAAAGCCTGATCGCGGCGCATCGTGATGTGCCGGCACTGATGCCCTATGTGCACCTGCCAGTACAATCGGGCAGCGATCGCGTCTTGCGCGCCATGAACCGTCGGCATACGCGTGGCGAATACGTGGGGGTCATCGACCGGCTGCGCTCGCTGCGCACCGATCTGGCATTCTCATCGGATTTCATCGTCGGATTTCCGGGTGAGAGCGAATCCGAGTTTGCAGAAACGATATCGCTGGTGACCGAGATCGGATATGCGGCTGGTTTCTCGTTCAAATACTCGCCGCGTCCGGGCACGCCGGCGGCGGAAATGGAGCAACAGATCCTCGAGGATGTGAAGCTTGAGCGTCTGCATCGGCTTCAGGCCGTTCTCTCCCGGCAGCAAGCGACATTCAATGCGCAGTGGGTCGGGCGCACGTTCGAGGTGCTTTTCGAGAAGCCCGGCCGGCATGCTGGCCAGATCGTGGGGCGCTCCCCATATCTGCAACCTGTGCAGGTGACCGCGGGCCAGGAATTCATCGGAAAAGTGGAGCCCGTGCTCATTACCGCGGCGGGCCCGAACAGTCTCTTCGGCGCGCTCGCCCGACAGATATAGCCAGGAAGGCCGTAATCGTTGCGCTCGCCTCGATCGGACAATGGGCTGTCCTCGCCGACCGCGCCTAATCCCGTCGTCCTCGACTTCGATGATAACCGGCTTGCCTCCATGCTGTTCGGCCAATACGGACAAAATCTCGCACTTATCGAGCGCCGGCTGGGCGTAGTCGCCGAGCAGCGCGGCAATCACGTGGCCGTCGCAGGACCGCCGGAAGGCGTGGCTCAGGCGCGCCGAGTGCTCGAGGGGCTTTACGCGCGTCTGAAACAGGGGGACGAGCTCATCGCCGGCGACGTGGAAGGCGCTATCCGGCTCGCCATCGCGCAGGGCTCGCTGTTCGATTACGAGCTGGATGGCAGCCAGGTAAGTTTTGAGCAGATCAATGTGCGCAAGCGCCCGGTTCGAGCGCGCACTCCTGCCCAGGATGCCTACAT
>DATCJI010000448.1:0-3524 GCA_036562835.1 Xanthobacteraceae bacterium
AAAGCGGCGGCCATAGCGCGATCACCAGGGCAAAGGCGTAGCCCGCCAGCACCTGAAAGGTGAGAAAAAGAAGTCCGTAGATCGATGAGTGGAATTCCGGCGTCAGCGATTCCAGCCAGTCGATGCCCGCCAGTGACGCGGTGAGCGCCCAGACGATCAAGCCCGCCGATGCGCTGATCAGCATGCGCCGCGGATCGGCCCAAGCCCGCCGCACCCAGATGGCGAGCGCCGTCCAGATCACGAAATAGAAAACCGTGCAGCCAACAAAAAAACCGGATGTGAGCCAGATCGACTTGAAAGCGCCGCGCACAGGTTCGTGTGCCCATGGATAAAGCCAGGGGATACCGACCAGGACGGGACTGAAGAGGAGACCTGCCGCAGGCGTGGTCAGGGCAGCAGCCGTGAGCGGCACGTGCAACCCTTCCGTCCACTGGCCGCGCACCAGATAGCTAAGCATCAGAACGGCGAGGGCGCCGACCGCAATCGCGCTGATCGTCACCACCGTGGCGAGCCAGGCCGCGAGCAGCGCGTGCAGATCGATCAGAGCGGCAACGACAACAGCTGCGAGGCCGAGCAAGGCGGGCACGAACAGGCGCGGTGACGATACGCTTCTCATTGCGCAGCCTGCAGGCGCGCGCGCAGGTCATCCGGCAGGTCGTCGAGGCTGGCGTTCTGGCTGAGCTGCAATGCGCGGATATAGGCGACGATCGCCCAGCGATCGCGCGGCGTCACGCGCTGCGCATAGGAGTACATGACCCCATGACCGTTCGTGATCACATCAAAGAAGCGCTGATCATCTGCCATGCGCAGCCTGTCGATATGGTAGCTGGGCGGGCCGGGCATTCCGCGCTGCACGATCATCCCATTGCCCGCGCCGGTTCGCGCATGGCAGGGAGCGCAGTAGATGTCGAACTGCTCCTGCCCGCGCGCCAGCAGGGCAGCATCGAGGTGGGGCTTCTCCGCTGCCGCTTTGTGGCGATCAGCATCGTCGCGCGCCACAGTACCCGCTGGTGGAATTTGCAGCACGCGACCGTCGCGAAAAAGCGGAGCCGGCTTGTACTCGTTGTATTTGGGCTGATCGATCATGTTCTGACCGCACGCCGCAAGTGCGACGGCGAGCAACAGCGGCAGCATTATTCTATGTAAATGCAACCGGGTGGAGCGGACAGCACGGTCGTGACGCTTGTAGGGGCGGGTTTCAAACCCGCCCGCCTTCAACAAGATTCCGCGGTGAGATTTCGTAGCGATCGTTCGCCTGACTAGCGAGCCGATGTAACTCCGCAAAATGGAGACAGGGCGGGTTTCAAACCCGCCCCTACAAGAGTGCCGAAGCATGATCATCCTGCCCCCCCTCAGATGCCCCTTGGTTTCGGCATGTGCGATCGTCCTGCGCCACGAGCAGGAGGGGAAAGTGCCAGGCGTGGAGGGACTGTGGCAGTTCATGCCCGCACCAGCTCCACGCGTTCGGCGCCCAGCTCATGGAGACATTGCACGGTCGTCTGCTCGGCGAACCTGGGATCCTTCGCCTTGATGCAAAGGAAAAACCGGTCCTTGGACGCGAGATGAAATCGCGGCGCGGCGAAGATCGGATAATGCAGGCGCGGCAGGCCGTTGAGGTAAAGCATGCCGAGAGCGGCCGTGAGCGCGCTGAACAGGATGGTGAGCTCGAAAGCGATCACCGCAAACGCAGACAGCGCGTATAAAGGACGTCCGCCGATATTGAGCGGGTAATTGAAATTCGTGCCCATCTGCATGATGAGCGCTATGGCGAAGCCGAGGCAGGCACCCGCAAAGCCCAGCCACAGCACGCGCTCATCGTGGAATTCGAGCAGCTCGTCCATGCCCTCGACGGGAAACGGGGTGAACGCATCGAGCGCGCGATAGCCGTCGGCGCGCGCGCGCGTTGTCGCCTCAATCAGCGCCTCGGGGGACGCGAACTCGGCGAGGCATGCATAGGCGGGCCCTTCAGGCATGCGCTTCATCCGTCTGTTCGCGGTGCAGAACCTCCTTGGTCTCCGCAATCGCGATCACCGGGAACAACCGGATGACGAGAAGGAACGGCACCATGAACAGGCCGATGGTGCCGAAATACGTGGACCAGTCCCAGAATGTCGGCGTGTATGCGCCCCACGAAGAGACGAGAAAATCACGATAGAGACTCGTCACCAGGATCATGTACCGTTCGAGCCACATGCCAATGGCGACACTCAGGGAGATTAGAAAAAGCGCCCAGGGCGAGCGGCGCACGCCACGCCACCACAGCAGCTGCAGCGGCACGAAGTTGAAAATGACCGCGCCCCAATAGGTCCACGCATAAGCGCCAAAGACGCGATCCGCGAGCGTCTGCAGCTCATGTGGGTCGCCCGAATAAAGGGCATCGAAAACTTCAAACACATAGCCGTACGCCGTCATCAGGCCGGTTGCGAGCACCACTTTGCCCAAAATGTCGAGATGATCGTCGGTGACGAGATTCTGCAGCCGGAATAACGCGCGGATTACGATCGCGATCATCGAGACGACCGCGAAACCCGAGAAGGCCGCGCCGAGCACGAAATACGGAGGGAAGATGGTCGAATGCCAGCCGGGAATTTGCCCGGCTGCAAACAGCAGCGACACTTCGCTGTGCACCGAAACGACAAGCGGGACGGCAAGCGCGGCAATCAAGCGATAGGCCTGCTGCCAGCGCAGCCAGTGCAGGGCCGAGCCGCGCCAGCCGAGCGACAGCACGCCGAAGAAAACCTGCCAGCCCGTTCTCCGCGCGCGGTCGCGCGCGGCGGCGAGATCGGGGATCAGGCCCACGTACCAGAACACGACCGACACGGTCAGGTAGGTCAGAACGGCCCAGATGTCCCATTCGAGCGGGCTGCGGAACTGCGGCCACACGCTCATGGTCGCCGGATATGGAAACATCCACTAAATGTACCAGGGGCGGCCGAGATGCAGGACCGGATAGATTCCGGCGCACAGCACCGCGAACAGCGTCATGGTTTCGGCAAAGCGGTTGAGCGAATTGCGCCATTCGCGGCCCATGATCAGCAGCAGCGCCGAGATCAGCGTGCCCGCATGACCAATGCCGAGCCACCAGACGTAGTTGTGAATGGCGAACGCCCAGTTGACCGGGATGTTGATGCCCCAGATGCCGACGCCGCGCGCGAACAGCACAACAACGGAAACCACAAACAAGGCCAGCAGCAGGCTCGAAAGGCCGAGCGCAATGAGCCAGCGCCGGCGCGTTGGAAAGTGCAGCGGAATGCGCGCGAGCTGGTCGGTAACATCGCCGAGACTCTGGTCCGGCGGAAGGATGGGTTCGCTTTCGGCGACAGACATCAGACGAGTACTCGGAATCGCAGTTGCGTGAGACGTGTGTCCCGGGCGCAGCGCAGCACGAAGTGATGCGCTGCAGAACCGGGACCGCCAAAGCACGTATCGCGGCGGTCCCGGATCAGCAGTGCACCGCGCCGCGCATGGCGGCACTGACGCCTTGGTGCGGCGCGCGCTGCACTGCATCCGGGACACGAGTCACG
>DATCJI010000532.1:0-4540 GCA_036562835.1 Xanthobacteraceae bacterium
GTTGCGCCGAGCACCTCAGGATGACGGTTCGAGAAATAAGGGCGCCTAGTGGCGATACTGTTGAATGCGCGTGGTGCGCAGGCCGGCCAGGCCGTGCTGGTCGATCGAGTACTGCCAGGACAAAAATTCCTCGACCGTCAGCGTGTAACGGCTGCAGGCTTCCTCGAGCGAGAGGAGGCCGCCGCGCACTGCCGCAACCACTTCCGCCTTGCGGCGAATGACCCAGCGTTTCGTGCCGGGTGCCGGTAAATCGGCAATGGTCAGCGGACTGCCGTCAGGTCCGATGACGTACTTGGCCCTGGGTCGAACGGGCTCGGTCATGAGAAACTCACGCACTCGACTGACAAACTCGGGTGCAAATCTACCGGCCGCGGCTTAAAATTTGCCTAAGCGCATCCTTTCAATTGCGTTAAGACGATGCGGCACGGCCGGCGAGTGCCTATACTAGAACTCCATGCGTCACGCGGCCCGCGTGGAGCGCTGCATAACCTCGGATAGAGACCGTGCTCGACCGCCCAGCCCTCGATGACTGCCCGCAGAGCGCCCGCGTGGTGGTGGCCATGTCGGGCGGGGTTGATTCATCGGTCACGGCGGCGCTGCTCAAGGCGCAAGGCTACGATGTCGTCGGCGTCACCCTGCAGCTCTACGACCATGGCACCGCTACCCACCGGCCCGGCGCGTGCTGTGCCGGACAGGACATTTACGACGCGCGCGCGGTAGCTGATCGCATCGGCATTCCCCATTATGTCCTCGATTATGAAAACCGCTTCAGGGAAACGGTGATCGAGCAGTTCGCGGACAGCTATGTTGCGGGCGAGACGCCGGTGCCCTGCGTGGAGTGCAACCAGTCGATCAAGTTTCGCGATCTTCTCACCACCGCGCGCGAGCTCGGGGCAGGGGTGCTCGCGACGGGCCATTACGTGATATCGCGTGCGCTCCCACGCGGTGGACGGGCGCTTTATCGGGCGCGCGAAACCGAGCGCGACCAGAGCTATTTCCTTTTCGCGACCACGCGCGAGCAGCTCGATGTGTTGCGTTTCCCTCTCGGCGATCTCACCAAGGCCGAGACGCGTCAGCTGGCGCGGGAGTTCAACCTGCCGGTTGCGGAGAAGCACGATAGCCAGGACATCTGCTTCGTGCCGAGCGGCCGTTACAGCGAAGTGATTGAACGCCTCAAGCCTGGATCCTCGCTGCCCGGAGATATTGTTGATCTCGAGGGCCGCGTGCTCGGCTCGCACGCGGGCATCATTCATTTCACGGTCGGACAGCGGCGTGGACTGGGAGTGGCCGCCGGCCATCCGCTTTATGTGGTGCGCCTCGATGCGTCCGCCCGCCGGGTCGTGGTCGGGCCGCGCGAGGCACTGCGCACGAGCCGCATCAGGCTGCGCGATGTGAACTGGCTCGGCGAGGGCGATCTCGACAGTGCGCTTTGCGCGGGCTGGCACGAGGTTTTCGTCAAAGTACGCTCGACGCGGCCGCCGCGTCCGGCCTGGCTGAGCCGCGGTGCCGAGGGTGTCGAGGTCGATCTCATCGAAGGCGAGGAGGGTGTCTCGCCTGGCCAGGCGTGCGTCTTCTACGATGCGGCCGAGGGCCAGGCGCGCGTGCTGGGGGGCGGCTTCATCCGCAGCGCGGTGCCTGCGGCACTTTCTGCGCAGTCTGCACGCGCTGTTTCCGCCGCCCCCGCATAGCCCTCACGGCAAGTCGAGGGGGCATGGCGGGCGAGATCGACATCCAGACGGTGGCCAAGGCCTATGCGCGATGGGCGCCGGTCTACGATCTGGTGTTTGGTGCTGTGTTTGCTGCCGGCCGCAAGGCATCGATTGCCGCGGCTGCCCACCATGGCGGCCGTGTGCTGGATGTGGGAGTCGGTACCGGTATTTCGCTCCTCGACTATCCTTCAGGCGTGCGGGTGATCGGGGTGGACTATTCCGAGCCCATGCTGCGCAAGGCGAGGCAACGCATCGCCCGGCACGCTCTTGCGCACGTAGAAGGGGTTGCGCTGATGGACGCAAACCGCCTCGCTTTTGCCGACGGCGTATTCGATGCGATCGTTGCGCAATATGTGGTGACCGCCCTGCCGGAGCCAGAAACCGCCCTCGATGAATTTGTGCGGGTCACGCGACCGGGCGGCGAGATCATCCTGGTCAACCACCTGGGTGCCGAGCGCGGATTGCGCCGCAACTTCGAGCAGGGGTTTGCGCCCATTGCGCGCCGACTTGGATGGCGGCCGGAGTTCGCTTGGCAACGGCTCGCGGACTGGGCTGCAGCGCAGCCGGAGATTCGGCTCATCGAGCGCCGTCCCATGCCGCCCTTCGGCCATTTCTCGCTGATCCGCTTCGAACGCGCAGGGCGGTTGAGTGCAAGTGAAACGTACCCGATCTCTCGCGAACGAAATGAGATTTCAACTGCTACGCGCCTCAACCCATCCTAGGCCGCAGCCAGGTCGATCAAGCTCGCATCGTCATCGGCGGCGCGCGAGCTGTTTACCCGCTTCGATACAGGCCAGCGCTGTAACAGATCGTTTGCAGGTGGCTTGAGCAGATCGAGCCCCGCCTTGCCGGACAGCCAAGCATCGAAATGCTCGGGCTGGAGCAGCAACGGCATGCGGTCATGCACTTCGGCCACAAATTCGTTTGCGTCCGTGATGATCATGCAGCAGGAGCGCAAGGGTGTCTTGCTTTGCACATCGATCCACTCATCCCATAGCCCTGCGATGGTAAGGAGCGGGGAGCTGTCGCGCGCCGTGAAGTAGTGCGGCTGCTTGCCCCCTCGCGTGTCCTCCCATTCGTAATAGCCGGAAACGGGAATGAGGCAGCGGCCGCGCCGGAACGCGTCGCGAAAGAACGGCTTCTCGGCCACGGTTTCGACTCTGGCGTTGAAAGTCGCGGCCCTGAGCTCCTTGAGCGGCTTGCTCCACCACGCCGGCACCAGTCCCCAGCGCATGGGGGCGAGCACGCGCTCCCCGCGGCGCATGATGACCGTGTCGATCTCCGTCGTGGGACACACGTTGTAGCGCGGCTCGAGGTTCGAGGCGGGCGAGGTGAGGCGGTAGAGCTCCCACAGCTCGCGCCAGGTATATTTGCGTGTGAAACGGCCGCACATGGCGCTGTTTATATAGAGGCCGAAGGGGTGAATTGCAGATGTGGCGTGTAGATCGCTCCGCTTGGAAACGCGTTCTGGATAACCTAAATGTCGGGGCGGCGCGGCTTCGTTACGGCGCGCAGCCAATGTCGCAGAAATGGCGGGGTAGCTCAGCTGGTCAGAGCGGCGGAATCATAATCCGTAGGTCGCCGGTTCGATCCCGGCCCCCGCTACCACGCTCCTGCGTTCAAGC
Source organism: Xanthobacteraceae bacterium (assembly GCA_036562835.1). Taxonomy (GTDB): domain Bacteria; phylum Pseudomonadota; class Alphaproteobacteria; order Rhizobiales; family Xanthobacteraceae; genus VAZQ01. The sequence goes on from DATCJI010000532.1 coordinate 3,335, forward strand.
CTTGATACGAGCACGACACTAAAGCGCGCGGTGCCTTAGGCGCGACGGCTCTAATCGCCGCCCCTGGCTCGACCGTAAAAATCGTGTGCCTGTCTGTATGCATGCAGGACACAAGATAGATAGTTTGCTTCACAGGTCAGCCGGCCGCCAAAACTCAGTTTGAAATCATTGATGCGCCTCAGGGATTCGTTTATCGGCGCGTCGTCGGGATAGTAGCCCCCCATGTCGTATTGTCTGAGGCCCTGTTCCTGAAAAAGCAGGATATCGTGAAAATGGAGCAAGCGGTTCGCTCGTCCGATTAACTGCTGTTCTTTCCGCTCCGCCTCGCGAAACTGAGAGGCTGAGCGGATCAGGCGAGCTCGCCCGATACCGGCATCTGCAATATACAAATGAGTGCAAAGCACCTCATCTTCAAACATAGCTTCAGTGATGTGCAGGTGTTCGCCTAACGAATGAAGGTAACCGGCCACAGTTGGCGGCAATGCCGTCCACGCTGACATCTGATCATAGAGTGCAAGAAACCGGTCAAAGTTGTCGGCAACCCGGCAGAGCACTCCCTCAGTTTGGGCTCGCCGGATCTCATTGCGCGTGTTCGCGCGAAAGCCGGCCATGATCGTATCGGCGCTTTGCTGCAGATCTATAATAAGAGTTTGCGTGGGTTGGCGGTAGAATCCAAAAACTCTCCCTCGATCAGGTGTGTCGAGATAATGTACCGGTAGGATTGCATCACAAAGGAGCGGAACCGGAGCGAACCGTTTCTCCCAGTAAAAAAAAGCTCCGCGCGGTACTCGAGCCACGACGGTCATGGGTTCAGTGGACTCTGGCCGCCTCGATTGCTGCCTCGCCCACGAACCGGGTCGGGAACCTTCGACAGAACGCGAGAATCCTTCTCAGAGTTTGCATCTCGTCCAATGCCGCCATGCAGATGGGGTGCAGCAAACGTCGCAAATCCTGATTTTTCTATCTGTGTCTCGATCTGCCGAAAAAGGCGTATCTCCCATTCGGATGCAGAAAATACACGTACGTCGTTGTTGATGTACAAGTACTCGGCAGAATACGGCATTTCGCGAATATTGAACGCGTGTTTCGCTGCCTGACGAATGAGGATCGCCAAGCGCTGCTTGCGGTTTAAGCCTGAGATCGGCTGCAAGTCGCGCATTGCGCATCCGAGGCGCCTTCCTGCATCCACATCGGCTTGCGACATGC
>DATCJI010000102.1:0-2023 GCA_036562835.1 Xanthobacteraceae bacterium
GTACATCACGCCCATGTCGTCGATGCTCATGGCGCAGCCGAGCGCGGCGGTTTGTTTGGCGAGCCAATCGCGAGCTTGTCGATCCTCCTCCGTCAGCGTCAGGCGGCAGACACCACCCTTCGCGGTACCGCCCATGGTCGCTGCCTGCATCAGACTGTCCCAGAGCCGCTCAGCGCTGACGCGAAGATTGTGCGAGGAATTTTCAGGCGCAGCCATTCTCGTTTGCTCAGCTTACGGCCATGGACAATCCGGGGTCATTGAAGCTTCGGCACGCGCCGGTGATGATCCGTCACTTTCTGGAATGCCGCCCCGAGCCCGATGACTGTTTCATCAGCAAAGGGGCGGCCGATCAGTTGGACCCCGATTGGCAGGCCATCGGAGGAATGCCCAGCCGGGACAACCAGCGCTGGCAGACCGAGATAATTCACCGGCCGCATGAGGCGCGTGATGGCCTGAATGGCACGCTCGGCGTCCGCCGCGCCGCCGAAATCGGTGCTCGCGATCGTAGGAGCGGCAGCGCGCGATACGGGTGCAACGATGACATCAATGGAGCCCATTGCTTCCAGGTGAGCCGACAGCGCGGGACCGCGCCAGCGCAGCGCTTCCAGGTAATCAAGCGCGCTGTAGGCTGCGCCGTTCTCAAGCCGGTTGCGGATTTGCGGGCCATATTGGTCTGCGCGCGTGCGCAGCCATGGCGCGTGGAAGCTGATTGCCTCCGCCTGCAGGATCACGAGCGCGGCCGCGCTCAGCAAGCTCTGGTCGGGCAGTTTTATTTCGACGATCTTCACACCGAGACGCCGGAACGTGCCGAGCGCTTCCTCGAACGTTTTCGACACATCCTGCTCGAGATCGTCGAGATAAAACTTTGCAGGGACGCCGATCTTGATCTCTTTCGGCGGACGCTTCGTGGCCTTGGCGTTCCACGCGGGCGCGGACGCGGTGGTCGGGTCGAGCGGATCGGGCCCGGAAATAATGGAGGCGATCAAGCCACAGTCCTCGGCTGTTTGCGCAAGCGGGCCCACCGTGTCCAGCGTGAAGGAGAGGGGAAGCGCATTGGCGCGGCTTACGCGACCGCTCGTCGTTTTCAGGCCGGTGATGCCGCAAAAGTGGGCCGGCAACCGGATGGAGCCGCCGGTGTCGGAGCCGAGCGCCGCGTGCACGAGCCGCGCTGCAACTGCCGCACCGGAGCCCGAGGATGAGCCTCCCGTGATGCGGCTCAAATCCCATGGATTGTGCGCGGGACCGAGATGGGCGTTGTGCCCGGTCGGCCCAAACGCGAATTCCGCCATGTGCAGCGCGCCCAGACGGAAGGAGCCGGCCTGTTGCAGGCGGGTGATTACAGTCGAGGTCGATGGCGCAATCCAGCCTTCGCGTATCTTGCTGCCGCAGGCCGCGGGCTTGCCCGCGTAGTAGTACATATCCTTGTGCGCGAGCGGCACGCCATGTAATGCGCCCAGAGGCCCGCGGCGCTTGAGCGCGCGATCCGCCGTCTTCGCAGCATTGAGTGCCTCTTCCGGCTCGAGGCGCACGAATGCGTTGAGTGCCTTCCAGTGCGGGATGCGGTCGATTGCCCAGTGCGTCAGCTCGACGGACGAAAGCTTGCCGCGCCTGATGGCGCCTGCAACCTCGGTCAAGGTCAGCTCGGCCGGATCTTTCACGACTCAAGCTCCCTGGTCTGCACCGTCACGAAGCTCGCGGGCTCGACTTCGAGCGCTAGCTCCAGGTGCGCCTGCCGCAGCTTGCTCAGCGTGCCGCCGGCCGCATTGGCAATCCGCGCGGGAGCGCCTTCTGCGAGCGGGATGCGCGCCGCGGCGGCATTCGCCTCGATACGCTGCACCAGGGTTATCTCATCCTGCATGACTCTCCTCCGGTAAAAGCCGCGCCCGGATATAACGGCGCACTATGCACTGCACCCTGGTCTCCCGATTCCGAAGTTCGTTTCATCGTGCAGCACCCGCATTACGAACTTCGCAATCGAAGGACACTAGCCAACTTATTGAATCTAGTGTGGCTTTGGTTCAGA
>DATCJI010000063.1:0-5256 GCA_036562835.1 Xanthobacteraceae bacterium
CTTGGCAAAGGTCGTGCCGATGCGCTCAAGCACATAGGCGAGGTCGCGTTGCCAGAGGAGGTTGTGTGAATCCTTCGGCGCGAGCTCCTCGCGCACGACGCGACATTGCTCGTAGGCCGGGCGCGCTTCTTCCCACTTCTGTTCGGCCGCAAGGGCATCGCCCACATTGAGCAAGGCAATGGACAGGTCGCGCCGGCGCTCGAGCTTTTCCGGTCGCTTCCTGGAATGAGTGCGCGGCCGTATAGAACGCATCTTCCCAGCGCAGTACTTCGAGGCGGACGCGACCTTCGAGCTCTCCATTGAGACGGTCGGCGACGACCTTCACGCGTGCGCGCTCCGCGGCCACATCGGAGGGCGACGAGACAAAAATGCGGAGAGCTTTTTCAGACACGACGTGCTCAGTCACACGTTCATGCTGCTTTCTTCAATCGGTGCACGTCCGGGGCCACTGCTTCGTCGACCAGTGCGGCTACAACAGCGTCGAGGGCCATCACGGTCTGTGCGGGCTTGCCCAGCCGGCGGATGGAAACGGTGCGCTCAGCCGCTTCCTTCCGGCCCACGACCAGCAGCGCCGGTATCTTCGCCAGCGAATGCTCGCGCACCTTGTAATTGATCTTCTCATTGCGCAGGTCCGCCTCGACGCGCAACCCGGCCCGTCGTGCAGTGTCGACGATCATGCGCGCATAATCGTCGGCGTCGTCTGTAATGGTTGCGACGACTGCCTGGCAGGGCGAGAGCCACAGCGGCAAATGGCCCGCATAGTGCTCGATCAGGATGCCGGTGAAACGCTCGAGCGAGCCGAACATGGCGCGATGGAGCATGACCGGGACAACCTTGTTCGAGTGCTCGTCAATATAAAATGCCCCGAGGCGGCCGGGGAGATTCAAGTCCACCTGCACGGTGCCGCATTGCCAATCGCGCCCGATCGCATCGCGCAGAACATATTCGAGCTTGGGCCCGTAGAAGGCGCCTTCGCCCTTGTTGAGGCTCCATGGCCGGCCGGAAGCGCGCAGCGCCGCCATCAGCGCCGCCTCCGCCTTGTCCCATACGGTGTCGTCGCCGATGCGCTGCTCCGGTCGGTCGGAAAATTTGATCGACACATCGGAGAAGCCGAAATCCTCATAGATCGAGAGGATCAGATCGTTCATACGCAGACTCTCTTCCGCGATCTGCGCCTCGGTAATGAATGCGTGCGCATCGTCCTGGGTGAAGGCGCGCACCCGCATCAGCCCGTGCAGCGCGCCTGAGGGCTCGAACCTGTGCACCTTGCCGAATTCGGCAATTTTCACGGGCAGATCGCGATAGGACTTTAGCCCGTGCTTGAAGATCTGCACGTGTCCCGGGCAGTTCATCGGCTTGATGACGTAGACGCGCTCGTCGTCCGCGTGATGCTCGGTGAGAAACATCATCTCGCGGTATTTTTCCATGTGGCCGGACGTCACCCAGAGGGACGCATCCATCAGCTCGGGGGAATTCACCTCGATATAGCCCGCCGCGCCCTGGCGGCGCCGGATGTAGTTCTCGAGTATTTTGAACAGGGTCCAGCCTTTGGGGTGCCAGAACACCGATCCCGGCGCCTCCTCCTGGAAGTGAAACAGATCCATCTCGCGGCCGAGCTTGCGATGGTCCCGCTTCTCGGCCTCCTCGATCTGTTTCAGGTAGGCGTCGAGCTGCTGCTGGTTGGCGAAAGCCGTGCCATAGATGCGCGAGAGCATTTCACGCTTCGAATCGCCGCGCCAATAGGCGCCTGCGACCTTCATGAGCTTGAACGCAGAGCCGACCTGCCCGGTCGACTTCATGTGGGGGCCCCGGCAAAGATCGAACCAGTCGCCCTGCTTGTAGATTCTGATCTGCTGATCGGGCGGAATGGCATCGATCAGCTCCACCTTGAACATCTCTCCCTTGTCGCGAAACACGCCTTTCGCCTCCTCGCGCGACCAAATCTCTTTCGTGAATGGTTTGTCGCGCGCAATGATTTCGCGCATTTTTTCCTCGATGCCAGCGAAATCCTCGGGCGTGAAAGGCTGATTGCGAAAGAAATCGTAATAGAAGCCGTTCTCGATGACCGGGCCGATGGTGACCTGAGTGCCCGGCCACAGTGTCTGCACTGCTTCGGCGAGCACATGCGCGGCATCGTGCCTGATGAGCTCGAGCGCGCGCGGGTCTTCGCGGGTGAGGAATTCGATCGACGCGTCCCGGTCAACGGCGTCGCTCAGATCGGCGATCTTGCCATCGACTGCCATTGCGACCGCCCGCTTCGCAAGCGAGGGAGCAATGCTCTTTGCGATATCGAGGCCGGTGGTTCCTTCGGAATATTGACGGCGCGCCCCGTCAGGAAAGGTCAAGGTGATCAACAACAACTCCTGCTCACTCGCTGCCCACAAACGCAGGTAAGCATGCTTGCACCGGCTCAGCGCAGGCTTGGCGCAGAAATGCCCGGCGAGGGCGCGAGTTATACGAGCGCGCTAGGGCGCGCAATATTGTGCAGCTCCGTCACCGCGGCCCTGAGTTGGTCCTGCGCCAGCTCCCGTAGCGCCAGGGCACGTACCACCGTGATTGCTCCGGCAGAACAGAGGGCACAAAATCGAGCCCGGAGGTGCCGAACGGATGGCAGCGCAAGAGCCGCGCCAGAGTAAGCCATCCACCGGCCCACAGGCCGAACCGGTCGATGGCTTCCTCCGCATACTCCGAGCAGGTCGGCAGATGTCGACAATCCCATGCGAGGAGCGGGGCCAGCGCATAGCGATAGAACGTGATCAGAGCCTGCCCCATCCTCCGGCCGATCCGGGTCGAGGAGGAAAGCGAGGGAACTTTAAAGGTCCGAAGCATGCGAGCGGCGGTACTATCGCACATGATGGAAGGTGAATCCGTTAGCAACTCCCACGTGGTGCGTCAGATTTAGGCATTTGCTCGCGATTTTTCGGCTAGACCCGAATCTCGGCTGCCTCTAAAATGGGCATTGCTATCTGGGACACACAACGCGGTCTGTCGAGGCTCCACAAGAAGAGCCGCAGGGCAGCGCATTGATGAGGGTAAGCATGCTCCGATTCCTTTGGGGCGCGTTCGCGCTCGCATGCGGTATTGTGCAGGTATGCGCGGGATCCGCCCCGCCTGCAGAAGATTCCGGCAGCACGCCTATGCGGTTCGAGTGGCGTCGCGAGGGGCCCGCCGACGTATGCGGGGCGAACTGCCGCGTGTGGGTTTCCGCGGTCGGTTACATCACGGCCGACACGGCACGGGAGTTCGAAGAGTTCGCGGCCAAAAACCCGAACGCACACGGCGCCGTACTGGTGCTCGACTCGGATGGCGGGTCGGTCCTCGGCACGCTGGCGCTCGGCCGCGCGATCCGCAATCTCGACATGGTGACCACGATCGGCAAGACCGTTTCGTTGCCAGGCAATGGCAAGGATGGCGCTCGCGCGACGCTTTCGCCGAATGCGAGCTGTGAATCCATGTGCGCGTTCCTTTTACTCGCGGGGTCGCAGCGTTATGTGCCTCCGCAGGCGCATGTGCTCGTGCATCAAATCTGGCTGGGCAAGAAGCGCAAGCACGCTCTGGAATCAAACTATTCGGCGGAAGAGCTCAATGTCGTGCAGCGCGATATCGGCCGCCTCGCCCAATACACGGTCGAGATGGGTGGCGGCGTCGAGCTTCTGGAAACCGCGCTGCGCATCCCGCCCTGGGAGCCGCTCTATCGGTTATCGGCTGACGAGCTGCAGCGCATGCGGCTCAATACCATCGAGGCTCCATTCGCGCAGAAGGACACGCGCGTGCAGTCCGCCAGCGCGGCTGCCTCGATTGCGACAGTGGGCCAGCAGCACGACGCTCCGGCCCGCTGAAAAGCCAAACTAAAGCGTCCGTTTGCACCGGTACTGCCGGAACAGCTTCGGATAGTCGGGCTGTGACTTGAGCCATTCGGCCGCGGCGGTGGCGTAGTCCGAGCCGGGACACTGCGCGATATGCGCTTTCGCTCGTGCACTGAAGGCCATGAGCGTCTCGAGCGTGATGCAGTAGGGCGGCCGATCCTTCGGCGAGGCGATGTCGAGCCGCGGCAGATCCGACTGCTCCCTGCTCAGTGCCGCCGCCTCCTGCGTGCAGTCCCGGCTTGGCGCAGATTGCGCGGCATCCATCACCGCGAGCCACACAAGAGCTCCCGTCGCCAAAGAAAAAAGTCCCGGGCGGCTAAGGTAAGTCAAACCTGCGCCGTTCCGGGTTTTCGCTTCGCTTCGATCTGATCGATTGCGGCGGTCACTGCGTCGAATGTGAGCATGGTCGAAGCATGCCGCGCCTTGTAGTCGCGCACCGGCTCGAGCACGGCAACATCTGCCCATTTGCCCCCGGGCGGGGTCCCGTTTTCCTTCAGCATGCGGCGCACCGCTTCGCGAACGGCGCGCAGCTCACTGGCATTCGCGCCGATCACATTGCGAGCCATAATGGATGAGGAGGCCTGCCCGAGGGCGCAAGCCTTCACCACATGCGAGAAGTCCGTCACGGTGTCGCCTTCCATTTTCAGGTCGACAGTAACGGTCGACCCGCACAACTTGGAATGCGCAGTGGCGGTGGCGTCCGGAGCGGGGAGGCGCCCGAGACGGGGGATATTGCCGGCGAGCTCAAGAATGCGGGTGTTGTAGACGTCGTTCAGCATCGCAAGAGGCCGAGCTCATATTTGCTCACTTTGCACATGTGAATATATAGGCGGCATCTTCCTTGCTCGCGAGCAGGGCTCGACCCTTCACGCGAGCGCAAATGCGCGAGGCTGCCTTGTGCGGACAAACGACCCGGAGCGCCGCTGACGGGCTTGAAGAGAGCACTCTCTTGTCGCCGAAGTTCGATGGCGATGGACTTATCACCTGCGTGACGACCGATGCTTCCTCCGGGGAGGTACTCATGGTCGCGCAGATGAACGCTGCGGCTCTGCAGAAGACCGTTGCCACCGCAGAGGCATGGTATTTCAGCCGTTCACGCGGCTCGTTGTGGCGCAAGGGCGAGAAGTCGGGCCACGTGCAGCACGTAGTTTCGATGCACATCGATTGCGATCAGGATGCGGTCTGGCTCAAGGTGGAGCAGAAAGGCGCCGGTGCTTGCCACACGGGTCGCCGCTCGTGCTTCTACCGCAAGGTGCCCCTGGGCAGCTGGCCGGTGAGCCTCGAGTTCTCCCAAAGTGAGCGGGCCTTCGATCCGAAGGCGGTCTACGGGGAGAAGTAGCACAAGCCACGCTTCCTACGCGCTTTCGGCGTCCTTGCTCTGTGCCAGCAA
>DATCJI010000087.1:0-5742 GCA_036562835.1 Xanthobacteraceae bacterium
GTCTAGTTTCTTTGTTCGACTAGAAGGACCGTTTCTTCGCCCCGACCTGACTCACCGGCGACGCCGCGCGCAGCCGCGGTCAAGCCTGGCCGTCGCCAAGTCTTGCGCAGATCTCTCAATCGCGAGGCCAAGGCTTGACGGTGGCGAGCACGGCGTCATCCTACAGGTGGTCGGGCCCGATCAATGGTTGCTACATCCATCAACCTTTATGCGTAACCTGGCGATCGCTGGGATGCAGCCCGGTTTAGGAACACCAAACAGGGAAACAGCATGCGCCTCAAGGACAAGATCGCGATCGTGGTTGGCGCCGGGCAATCCCCGGGCGAGGGCATGGGAAACGGGCGCGCCACCGTTCTGCGCTTCACCGAAGAGGGTGCCAAGGTGCTTGCGGTGGATAACGAATTGGCGCGTGCCGAAGAGACGGCTGGCATGGTCTGGCAAGGCGAGTGCGTGCCTTTCCAGGCGGATGTCTGCGACGAGAATACGCTTGCTGCCATGGTCGACGCCGCCAAGCGCCGTTGGGGTCGCATCGATATCCTGCATTACAATGTGGGTGTCAGCATTGCGGGCGGCGATGCGCCCATCGACAGCATCACCGAGCATGCCTTCGACCGCATCGCCACGATCAACCTGCGCGGCGCGATCATGTGCTGCAAGCATTCACTGCCAGTGATGCGCGCGCAGCGCAGCGGAGTGATCATCACGATCTCGTCCGTTGCCGCCTGGGAGCACTATCCCAACGTCGTTTACAAGGCGACCAAAGCCGGGATGATCGCTTTGACGCAGCAAATCGCCATCCACAATGCCACGTTCGGCATCCGCGCCAATGTTATCCTGCCGGGCCTCATGGACACGCCCATGGCAGTCGACACCCGCGCGCGGGCGAGCGGGAAGAGCAGGGCCGAGGTCGCCGCGGCGCGCGATGCGCGTGTGCCGCTGCGGCACAAGATGGGCACCGCCTGGGATGTCGCCAATGCTGCCCTGTTCCTCGCGTCCGACGAGGCGAATTTCATTACCGGCGTGGCACTTCCGGTCGATGGCGGCGCGCTCGTAAACATCAATCCGTATGGGAGCGTCACCGCAACGGCCTAGCCCTGATTAGGGCGCATTCCCCCGCCATAATTCCCCATCAAAATCAATCACTGATCGAAATGCTGCGTGCTCTTACCCTTTTTGCGCTCGCTGCGCTCGTTGCGGGTTGCTCGTCCGTGGGCGGGGGAACCCCGATGACCGTCTTTGCCGATCCGGCCAAGTATCAGTATTCCAGCTGCGAGAGCCTTGGCCGGCAGCGGCAAACCTGGACCGTTCGCGAGCACGAGCTCAAGCAGCTCATGGACAGAGCCGATCAGTCTCCCGGCGGGGGACTCGTCAACGTGCTCGCCTATAAGGCCGACTACACAGCGGCCTCCGAGGAGCTGCAGCTGCTTGAAGCAGCCGCCCGTGCCAAAAACTGCGACGCCGGGGCGAACTGGCAAAGCAACTCCGCCGTAAGGTGAGCTGCTAGCCCAAACTCCCTGAGCCGTGGCCCGGCTATTGTAAAATACAATGATCTGCAATGCGCCCGCTCGCTGCGAGGCGGACGACTCTCCCGGTCTGTGACGCCCGGGATTGTAAACAACAATGGTTTGCAAGGGGCGCCCATTCGCGGAACGTTGGGTTCGTTTTTACAAAATTGGCAGCTTCGGGCGCGCGGCCATGAAAAATTCGGCTCAGGGCCAGGCGTTGGATCGCATTCGCCGTGCACGAAAAAACCCGGCGCACGGACCGGGCAAGCACACTTTTCAACACTACCGGCTTTCTCGCATAGTTCTGTACACATGTCAATGACATGTGTGTATGGGTGGATGAGGGTTGTTCATGATTTGTTCTATCAGGTCTTTCGCGCCGATGCAAGTAATTCTTTCGAGCCACGTCGCCAACTTTGAAGGAACGGAAAAGCCGCTATTGAACCGACGTGCGTGCGAGCCGCGCGCCCTTTCCAAGCGCCGCAAGCTTTGCGTAGGCGACCTCGGAGCGCATGGGTGCCATGCCGCAGTTTGTGCTCGCGATGATGTTCTCGCGCGCGACGTATTTCGAGGCTTCCGCGATCACCGCGGCCACTTGCTCGGGCGATTCGATTTCATCGCTTGCGACATCGATCACGCCCACCTGCACCCGCTTGCCTTCGAGCAGCTTTAAGAGATGCAGCGGCACGCGGGAATTGCGGCACTCGATCGAGATTTGATCGATCCGGCTCCGCGCCAGCGCAGGAAAAATGTCTTCGTATTGCCGCCACTGCCCGCCCAGCGTTGCCTTCCAATCGAGATTGGCCTTGATCCCATAGCCGTAGCAGATATGCACCGCAGTCGTGCAACGCAGCCCCGCTGCGGCACGGTGCAGCGCCTCGATCCCCCACTCGTTGACCTCGCGCATATAGACGTTGAAGGCAGGCTCATCGAACTGAATGACCTCGACGCCGTCGGCCTCGAGCGCGCGCGTTTCGCTGTTGAGCAGGTCGGCGAAGGCCATGGCCATGGCGACGCGATCGCCATAATGGGCGTCCGCGATGGTATCGACGATGGTCATGGGACCCGGCAGCGTGAATTTGAGCTTGTTGCGGGTGTGCGCGCGCGCGAGCCGCGCCTCCTCTGCATGCACGCGGCCACGCAGCCGCAGCGTGGAAGTCACGGTCGGCACCATGGCCTTATAGCGGTCGGCACGAATTCCCATTTCCACGCGCCGCGAGAAATCGATGCCTTCGACAAACTCCAGGAATCCGTGCACGAAATGCTGGCGCGACTGTTCGCCGTCGCTGACGATGTCAATGCCGCAGTCTTCCTGCCATTTGAGCGCGAGCAAGGTGGCATCGCGCTTTCCGGCCGCCAGAGCCTGACCTGAAAGGCGCCACGCGGGCCACAATTTGTTGGGCTCCGCCAACCAGCACGGCTTCGGCAGGCTGCCGGCGATTGTCGTGGGAAAACTGCGAGGTTGTTGTCCATTCATGGGCGGCGCTCCGCATGCCAATCAGCCGGGTTTCCAGCCATAGAGCCAATCATAGCGTCCGATGATGCGCTTGCCTCGCATGGCAAGCATCGCCAGGCCGCGCAAAAACGTCTCGGCGCCGCCCATGTGATAGATCACGCCGTTGCGGCGTGCCGCGCGCTGCGCGCGCGCTGTCCGCCGCCGGCGCGCGGCCTCGTAGCGGCGCATGCCGGTTGCAGGTTTGTCGGGCGTCCGCGCCAGTTCTTTGGCAAGGATTGCGGCGTCCTCGATGGCCATGGCCGCACCCTGCGCGAGGTAAGGCAACATCGGATGCGCCGCGTCTCCCAACAGGGTCACCGGCCCTTTCCCCCAGGGCGCCAAAGGGCTGCAGTCGAACAGTGCCCATTTGCGCCATTGCCCAGGTATGGCCAGCATTTCACGCGCCACCCTTGGCCACATGCCCGCAGGAAACCGCGCAAGAACGTCGCTGCGGTCACCGGCGGCGTCCCAGCCCGGCTCTCGCCACGCGTCGCGTACAATTGCGACCATGTTGATAAGGTCGCCGCCCCTGACGGGATAATGCACCAGATGGGCATGCCGCCCCATCCAGAGATTGAGCGCTGGCGCGCGCATCTCGACCGGCGCGTCGGCAGCGGGCGCCAATGCCCGCCAGGCCGTATGCCGGGCAAAACGCGGCTTGCTCTTGTGCCCCAATCGTCCGCGCAATCGCGACCACAGCCCGTCTGCCCCCACGAGTGCCAGCGCACGCTCCTCGACAAGCTGCTTCGACATGAGCGCGGACACGGTCACTCCGACCTTGTAGGAGGCAAAATCCTCGACCTTCGTGTCGAAGCGGAGCGAAATGTTTGCGTGGCCCCGAGCCTCCTCGAGCAGGACTTTCTGTAGATCGCCCCGATGGATCACCCAGTACGGCGCGCCATAGCGCTGCTCGATCGTCTCGCCTAGCGCAGCACGTGCGAGCACCCGCGCAGTACGTGCGTGCCTGATGATGAGCTCTTCAGGTGCGAGGATGTAGGAGTGCAGCTTGGGTGCAAGCCCCAGCGCAATGAGGATGCGCGAGGCATTGGGTGAAAGCTGAATGCCTGCTCCGATTTCCTTCAGCGCGGCTGACTGTTCGCACACGATCGCGTGGAAGCCCTGCTGCGCGAGCGCGAGCGCTGCCGTCAGTCCGCCAATGCCGGCGCCGGCGATGATGATGGTCTGCGAACCGGGCAAAGGAGCTTATACTGCTCAGCCGAGCGCCTCTTCCGTCAAGGCGCATTCCGCGGGCCGCGCAGCGCGCGCATCGAGGCTGGGATCGTGCCGGAACAGGGTTGAGCAATACGGGCAAATGATCTCGTTCGCATCGCCCATATCCAAAAAGACATGCGGATGATCGAATGGCGGCAATTCGCCGATGCACATGAATTCGTGCGCGCCGATCTCGATCACGGGCACCCCCGCGGTGTTGTGAAAATGGGGGACAATGGTCTCGGACATGCTCAGGCAACGCGCGAGGGGACGACGGAAGAGAGGTTAGCTATCGCGGTAACCTTTTTCTAGGTAAATGAGAAATCTGCCGAATCGCTTCCGTTTTCAGCTCTTGTGCGCCTCCCGCCAATTGTCCATATGAACGCCCGTGCGTCCCCCGACAGGAGAAATAAAGCCGTGAGCCGAGCGCGAATTACGGCGCCGCTCGGACTGGCCGTGGCCTGTGCGCTCGCCGCCGTGGCTGTTTTTCCGCGCGCGTTCGAAGCGCAGCGGCTGCTCTCGATCCAGGATGATCCGGCGGCCATTGCCGACCGCGCGGTGGCCCATTCTTTGAATGCCGAGGTGGCGGCGCGCGAGATCAGGGCAGCGCTCGAGGCCAATGATGCCGAGCTGGCGCAGAGCTTTCTCGACCTTGCCGGCGAAAGGCAGATATCGGTGGAAACGGAGCTCGTTGAACGGGTCAAGGCGGCAACTGCAGAAGCGAGCGGGACCGCGCATACGCTTGGCAGTTTCGCGCGCGGCTTCGTCACCGGCGAGCCCGAGGACGTCTCGGGGCTTGTCGGCACCGCTGTGGGCGATCTGTTTGTGTTCGGCGACATTCGCGACGCCGTGCGGGAGGGCGCGCGCCTGGCAACCGGAGAGCAGGCCGACGAGCTCATCCTCGGGCTTGCTTGCGTGGGCATCGCCATAACGGCCGGCACCTATGCCACCGTCGGGCTGGGCGCGCCCGCGCGCATGGGAGTCACTTTGATCAAAGCGGCGCGGAAGACGGGACGGCTTGGCGGGCGGCTCGCCGCATGGATGGGACGCTCTCTGCGTGATGTGGTCGATTTTTCGGCAGCGTCGCGCGCTCTCAAGGTGAGCGAGCCGGCCATGGCTGCGCGGGCGGCGCGCGAGGTGGTCAAAGTCGAGAAGGCACAGGATCTCGCGCGGCTTGTCGGAGACGTCGGGCGCGTGCAAGCGAAAGCCGGTACTCAGGCGGCGCTTGACGGCCTGCGGCTTGCGGAAGGACCGCGTGACATATCGCGCATTTCCCGGCTTGCCGCCAGCAAGGGCAGCAAGACCCGCGCGATTCTCAAGCTTGCTGGCCGGGGCGCCATTCTGCTTCTCGTCGGCACATTCAACCTGGCCATCTGGGTACTCTCGGCGATCATCACGGTGTTCGGGTTCGTCTCGGCTCTCAAGCGCATGTGCGAGCGCGCAACCGAGCGCTATTGCGCGCGCCGCAAGCTCCGCCGCGCCAGGCAGTTTGATGCGCGCAGGAAATTAGCCGCCGCAAAAGCGAGAGCT
>DATCJI010000094.1:0-1771 GCA_036562835.1 Xanthobacteraceae bacterium
GCGGTCTTGCCGTAGATCTGCGCCACCTGCTGGATGCAGTATTTGTAGATCATCATCTGGTCGGCCATCTGCGTCAGCGGCGAGAACTTCATGCCGAGCTCGTGCTGCGCGGAGCCCACTTCGTGATGGTGCTTCTCCACCTTCACGCCCATGCGCGCCATGGCACCGAGCATCTCGGAACGCATGTCCTGGACTGTATCCTGGGGCGGGACAGGGAAATATCCCTTCTTGAACCCGATGTGGTGGCCGAGGTTGCCACCTTCGTATTCGGTATCCGAGTTGGTGGGAAACTCGACTGAGTCGAGCTTGAAACCGGTGTTGTAGGGCTGCGCCGAATATTTCACGTCGTCGAAAATGAAGAATTCGGCTTCGGGGCCGAAATAGATCGTGTCGCCCACGCCCATGGACTTGACCATGCCCTCGGCGCGCTTGGCGATGCCGCGCGGATCGCGGTTGTACGGCTCGCCGGTCGTCGGCTCGAGGATATCGCATACGAGGGAAAGCGTCGTCTCGGCAAAGAACGGATCGATGCAGGCACTCCCCGGATCGGGCATCAGATTCATGTCGGACTCGTGTATAGCCTTCCAGCCGGCAATGGACGAACCATCGAACATCTGGCCTTCCGCGAAGGTATCCTCCTCGATGACACTGATGTCGAAGGTGACGTGCTGCCACTTGCCGCGCGGATCGGTGAAACGGAAATCGGCGTATTTCACGTCGTTGTCCTTGATCATTTTCATGACTTCTTTAGGCGTGGTCATGGAGCACATACCCTTTCATGCGTGCGCGTGCCTTAGGAGCGATACGAGGAGATGCCGGGCGCTCAGATGGCGTCCAAGCCGGATTCCCCGGTTCTGATGCGGATGGCTTCTTCGACCGTCGAGACAAAGATTTTGCCATCCCCAATGCGCCCGGTCTGAGCCGCACGGCGGATCGCTTCGACCGCCTTCTCAACCATGTCGTCGCCGAGCACAATCTCAATTTTCACCTTGGGCAGGAAATCCACCACGTATTCGGCTCCGCGGTAGAGTTCCGTATGCCCCTTCTGACGCCCGAACCCTTTGGCCTCCGTCACCGTAATACCCTGCAGGCCGACCTCTTGCAGCGCCTCCTTCACCTCGTCCAGTTTGAACGGCTTGATGACGGCTTCAATCTTTTTCATCGGGCTTCCTTCCCCACGGCTGTCCTGGAGGCGATTGGACTGCCGAACCGCCAGGTAGCAGGCCCCATGCCAGAATGTGCGTGTGCGTCGGAAACAAGAACGAGGCTGGCAAAGCGGGCCTTAACGCGCGGCGTGCAGGGCTCAAGGAAAGCAGCTGCGCAGGATTTAGGCAACCCGGCTGTTTTCTGCGCAGCTCGCAATCATCGAGGCGAGATAAGCCCGGTTTGTGCGTGCGATGATTGAGTTACTCAGCACGAGCGAGATGGCCGAAGCGGACCGGCTGGCAATTGCGCAAGGCCGTCCCGGCATGGAGCTGATGGAAAATGCGGGCAAAGCCGTCGCTCGAAATGTAGTGCTCCGCCATCCGCCGGGAACCCGCGTCGTGATCGTCGCGGGACCGGGAAACAACGGCGGAGATGGCTTCGTTGCTGCCCGTCATCTGCAGGAGCGAGGTTACCGCGCCCGCGTCCTCTTGGCCGGCGATCGCAGCCGGCTGAAAGGAGATGCTGCGCAAGCGGCGCAGCTTTGGAAGGGACGGTGCGAGCCTGCAACCCCCGAAGCCATGCGGGGGGCGGATGCCATTATCGACGCGCTGTTTGGAGCGGGTCT
>DATCJI010000142.1:0-5475 GCA_036562835.1 Xanthobacteraceae bacterium
CAGGGTATCCAGCCCGGAGGTCAACTGACGATCACCACGGATGTCGAGAATTATCCCGGCTTTGCCGACGTGATTCAGGGGCCGTGGCTTATGGAGCAGATGCTCAAGCAAGCCGAGCATGTCGGGACCAGACTGGTCAGCGACCATGTCAACAAGGCGGTATTATCGCACCGCCCGTTTGAGATCAGCTGCGATTGCGGCGACCGCTACCTCGCCGATGCGATCATCATCGCCACCGGCGCGCAGGCGCGCTGGCTCGACCTTGCCTCGGAGCAGAAATTCAAGGGCTATGGCGTATCGGCCTGTGCGACGTGCGACGGATTCTTCTATCGCGGCAAGAACGTCATCGTCATCGGCGGCGGCAATACCGCGGTCGAGGAAGCGCTCTTTCTCACCAATTTCGCCACCCGCGTCACGCTTGTGCATCGGCGCGATCGCCTGCGCGCGGAGAAAATCCTGCAGGACCGGCTGTTTCGCAATCCAAAGATCTCCGTGATCTGGAATGCGGTGCTCGAAACCGTGCTGGGCGAGGACGATCCGCTGAAGGTCAAAGGCGTCGTCCTGCGTGACGTGCAATCCGATGCGCTCACCGAGCACGCCACGGATGGCCTCTTCATTGCCATCGGGCACACCCCGGCCTCCGAGCTTTTCACCGGCCAGCTCGCGATGAAGCCCTCGGGCTATATCGAGACCGCGCCCTTCTCGACGGCGACTTCGGTGCCCGGCGTTTTCGCCGCCGGGGATGTCACCGACGACGTTTATCGCCAGGCGGTCACCGCGGCCGGACAGGGCTGCATGGCCGCGCTCGAAGCGGAGCGGTTCCTTGCGGCGCACGGCGAGGCTGAGCCGGCGATTGCCGCGGAATGAGAAAGGGCCGCTGAGGAAAGCCGATGGACTGGGACAAGCTCAAGGTCTTTCACGCCGCCGCCGAGGCGGGCAGCTTCACGCATGCGGGAGAGCAGCTCGGCCTCTCGCAATCGGCCGTCTCCCGGCAGGTGTCGGCGCTCGAGCAGGAGCTCGGCGTCTCGCTCTTTCACCGGCATGCGCGCGGTCTCATTCTCACCGAGCAGGGCGAGCTCTTGCACCACACCGCCCACGACGTATTCATGAAGCTTCAGGCGGCGCGCGCGAAGCTCACCGACAGCCGCGAGCGGCCCAACGGCGAGCTGCGCGTCACCACGACGCCGGGCTTGGGCGTGCACTGGCTCACGCCCCGCCTGGGCGAGTTCATCGAGCTCTATCCCGACGTCCAGGTCACGCTCATCACCACGGACGAGGAGCTCGACCTCGCCATGCGGGAGGCGGACGTCGCGCTCCGTCTGCGGCAACCCACGCAGCCCGATCTCATTCAGCGCAAGCTGTTCTCGGTCCGGTTCCATACCTATGCCTCGCCGGAATATCTCAAACGGTTCGGCACCCCGCGCACGCTCGACGACCTCGACGAGCACCGCATCCTGCTGCTCGGCGGGAATACCCTGCCGTATTATTTGGAAAATCGACGCTGGCTCATTGAGATCGCGCGCAATGGCAAAGGCCCGCGCACGCCCGTCCTGACACTCAACAATGTGCTGGGAGTCCTGCGCGCATGCCAGCGAGGGATCGGGATTGCCTTTTTGCCCGACTATCTGGTCGAGGAGAACGGAGGGCTCGTGCAGCTGTTCGGGCAGTCCGACAGCGTCGCGCTCGACGCCTATTTCGTCTACCCGGAGGAGCTCAAATCCGTTGCCCGCGTGCAGGTGTTTCGGGATTTTCTCGTCGCCAAGGCGCAGCGCTGGCAGTTTTGATGCCACCGAATGCATGCGCGCGAGGGCGCGACCTCCGCATGGCTGGCATGCGCACCTCCGCGTTGTCTCGCATTTCAGGCGGCGCATACTGGGTGCGCTGCGACCTTGGGGCGAGGGCATTGCGGCGCCCTCGAGTTCTCAGCTGTTCCCCTCTGGAAGGTGATTGTCGGCTCCTGCCGACAAAACTGGACAACCGGGCTCGTCAGGGTCCGGTTTTTTTTGCCGCCCATGTAAGCCATGTTCCGCGCTTGCGTGGGGATAAAACCGCGCTTAAGTTTCGTCACATCAGTTTGGCAAGGAGCCAATATGGCCTGGAGTACTCCCGTCCTTGTTGAAATCTGCGTGGGGCTTGAGATCAACGGCTACCTGCCGGCTGAGTATTGAGCTTCTGACGCTTCCTCGAGCCGCACATGGCGCGGCTCACGGCGCTTGTGCTGGGTTCCGCGGCCGGTGGGGGCGTTCCGCAATGGAATTGCGCCTGTCCGCTTTGCCGCCTCGCGCGGACGTCAAACCCGCGCGTGTTGCCGCGTACCCAGGCGAGCCTCGCCGTCACGGCTGACGGTACAAACTGGGTCCTGATCAACGCCTCTCCGGATCTCGGCCAGCAAATACGACAGACGAAGGCGCTGCAGCCCCGCTCGGCCGTGCGAGGCAGCCCCATCAAAGCCGTGCTCCTCACGGGAGCCGAGATCGACCAGATCGCAGGTCTGCTCACGCTGCGCGAGCGCGAGCCGTTGCGCTTGTACGCAAGTGCGGCCGTGCTCGCCGCATTGAGCGAGAACCCCGTCTTCAATGCGCTCGCACCGGAGGTTGTGACCCGATCGGTCGTCGAACCGGGCACCGCAGTCGCGCTCCCCGGAGGCCTCTCCGCAGAGCTGTTTGCCGCGCCGGGCAAAACCCCGCTCTATTATGAAAACGTTCCGGCAACGAAGAGCAGGTTCGAAGACTCCAATGCGGGCGTCGAGCTGAGCGCCGGAGGCGCACGCCTTCTTTATGTTCCGGGCGCCGCACACATTACCGCATCGATGCGGGAGCGGCTTGCGCATGCCGATGCTGTGCTCTTTGACGGCACCTTCTTTCGCGATGACGAGATGAGCAAGACCGGCGCCGGGCCGAGGACCGCGTCCGCGATGGGGCACATGCCAATCGGCGGGGAAGGCGGCTCGCTTGCAGCGCTGCACTTCGTGGGCGGCCGGCGCATTTACATGCACATCAACAACACCAACCCGATGCTCATCGAGGGCTCAGCCGAGCGCGCCGAGGTGGAGCGCGCAGGCTGGGAAATTGGCGCAGACGGGATGGAGATCGTGTTGTGAGGCTGCTTGCGCGCGAGGAGCTCGAAGCGGCGCTCCGCAAGATCGGCGCGCAGCGATACCATTCGCTGCACCCGTTTCATGCGCTGCTGCACGGCGGCCGCTGCAACAAAGGCCAGGTGCAGGCCTGGGCGCTCAATCGCTATTACTATCAATCAAGGATTCCGGTGAAGGACGCCGCTCTGATCGCGCGCTGCGAGGATGCAGCCGTGCGGCGGGAATGGCGCAAGCGCCTCGTCGATCATGACGGAAGCTCCGGGGCCGACGGCGGCATTGCGCATTGGCTCAAGCTCACCGATGCGCTCGGGCTCGATCGCGACTATGTCACGTCGCTCACAGGGATACTGCCGGGCACGCGTTTTGCGGTGGATGCCTACATAAATTTCGTGCGCGAGCGGTCGCTCCTCGAGGCGATCGCTTCCTCGCTCACCGAGTTGTTCTCGCCGCAGATCATCTCGGAGCGCGTCGAAGGAATGCTCAAGAGCTACGCGTTCGTCAGCCCCGATGCGCTCGCTTATTTTGCGAAACGCCCCCCGCTGGCCGAGCGCGATTCGCGCTTCGCGCTTGACTATGTGATCGCGCATGCAAACAGCGCGCAAGCGCAGCAGGCGGTGCTGCGCGCGCTCGAGTTCAAATGCGACGTGCTCTGGGCGATGCTGGATGTGCTCTATTATGCGTATGTCAGCCCGGCGCATGTGCCGCCCGGCGCTTTCCTGCCAGCCGGACAGGATGGACCGTGAGCGATAACTGCATTGAAGCGGGCGCGCACCCGCGTCTGCCCCGCGGCGTGCGTCTCGTGCACAGTGAAGCGCATGGCGGCTGGGTTCTGCTTGCACCCGAACGCGTATTCAAGGCGGATGCGATTGCCGCCGAGATTCTCAAGCGCTGCACCGGTGCCGCTACATTCGAGGAAATCATTGCTGATCTGGCGAGCGCCTACGCGGCATCTCGCGAGCGAATCGCGTCCGACGTGACCATGCTGCTCTCCGGTTTGCTCGAGAAGAAGCTCATCGAGCTCGGCGAGGACGAACAACCGTGACGGCGGTGGATGTGAAAGGCGCAGCCGCTTCACCGCGACCGATCGGACTTTTGGCCGAGCTGACCCATCGCTGCCCGCTGGGATGCCCCTACTGCTCCAATCCGATCGCGCTCGATCGTGCCGGCCGCGAGCTCGATAGCGCGAGCTGGGCGCGCGTATTCCGCGAGGCGGCGCAGCTCGGCGTGTTGCAAGTGCATCTCTCGGGCGGCGAGCCGGCGGCGCGGCGCGATCTCGCCGCCATTACGGCAGCCGCGCACGATGCAGGCCTTTATACGAATCTGATTACTTCCGCCGTCGGTTTGACGCCGCAACGGCTCGCCGCCCTGGTCGAGGCGGGGCTCGATCACGTGCAAATCTCGATCCAGGACAGCATTGCCGCCTCGGCCGATCACATTGCCGGCTACGCTGGAGCGTTCGCGCGCAAGGCTGCGCTCGCGGTCGAGGTTGTCCGCTGCAAGCTGCCGCTCACCGTCAATGCGGTCGTGCACCGCGCGAATATCGAGCGCATCTCCGACATGGTGGAGCTGGCGGTCACGTGGGGCGCGAGCCGCATCGAGATTGCGCACGTGCAGTACTATGGCTGGGCGCTCGCCAACCGCGCCCGCTTGATGCCGACGCGCGCGCAGGTCGAGCAAGCGGCAGAAGTCGTCGAGCGCCTGCGCAACGCGCATCGCGGGCGCATCGTCATCGATGCAGTCGTGGCGGACTATTATGCGCGCTATCCCAAACCATGTCTCGGCGGCTGGGGGCGACGCTCGTTGAATGTGACGCCGGCAGGCAAGGTGCTCCCCTGTCATGCGGCGGAAACCATTCCCGGCCTTGAGTTCTGGAACGTGCGCGAGCGCTCGCTTGCGGAGATTTGGGGGCGCTCGCCTGCATTTATGGCGTTTCGCGGAACTGATTGGATGAAAGAGCCGTGCCGCAGCTGCCCGCGCCGCGAGCAGGATTTCGGCGGCTGCCGCTGCCAGGCTTTCGCACTTGCAGGCGACGCGGCGGCTGCTGATCCGGTCTGCGAGCTCTCACCGGATCACGCTCTCCTCGGCGCGCTTACCGGCTTGACGGAAGATGGGGCCTATACGTACCGGCATACCTGAAAGGTGGCATCGGAGCTGATAACGCAATAACTGGAGAGGCATGATCACCATTCGCAACGCTCGTAGGGGCGGGTTTGAAACCCGCCCTTTCTCAATTTGAGCAGCATGATGTTGGATGGCTAACTGCGGCAAAATTAAATTAGTTGCGGAGATAGCAAATATTCTCGGGCATATATCGCGAATACCTGCGCGCTGGCCCGATCATCCCAACAATATGTCGCACGCCAAAATTGCCGAAACGGGCG
>DATCJI010000205.1:0-26090 GCA_036562835.1 Xanthobacteraceae bacterium
ACAGTCGCTGAGGCGCGAGCGAGCACAGCGAGCGAGCCTCGAAGGATGCACGGCCACAGCCCGGGCCCGCATCCGTCGAGGCTCGGCGCTGTGCGCCGAGCACCTCAGGATGACGGATTGAGTACTGAGAATCGGCTTCAGCTGAAGGTCGGAATGCTGTCGGAAAGGCGCATGCGGAACCCGAACCATTTTTCCTGCAGCTCGTACATCTCGCCATTCTGCTTCATGGCGCTGATGCGGGAATTGATGAAGTCGGCAAGCTCGGTGTCCTCCTTGCGGAACGCATAGCCGTGCCAGTTATCGCCGCCAACGTTCGTCACCATTGCGAAGGCGCCGGGCTTGTCGCGCATCACCACCGCCAGCGTTGGTACCGTGTTGAGCACACCATCGACGCTGCCCTGCGCCAGCGCCAGATAGGCAGCCGGGTGATCGTCATATGTTTTGACGTCCTTGAATCCGGCTCCCCGCTCGGCCTTGAGTTGCGCATCGAGCTTGAGCTTCAGGGTTTCGCCCGGCGAGCCGAGCTTTATTCCCAGTATGCGTCCGGACATGTCGGCAATGGTTTTGATCTTGTCCTTGTCGACTGCGCGGATGAGCAGCGCTTGCGAGGCGTCGGCATAGGGTATGCTGAACAGGACGCCCTCGAGCCGCTCCTTCGTGTAGCTCATGGTTGGGACCATCTCGAAACGTCCCGCATAGAGCGCGGGTATGACCCCCGACCATTGCGTATCGATGAACTCGGGTTTCACGCCGATCGCAGCCAGGTACCGGCCAACGACCTCGACATCGAAGCCCACGATCTTCCCGGACGAGTCGCGATAGGTGAAGGGCACGTACGCCGCCTCGCAGCCCACATGCAGCACGCCCGCCTTCTTGACCTGCTCGATTGTGAACGGCGCGGCACTCGCGCTGCGAGGCAACATTCCACTTATCGCAGCAGTCCCAAGCAGCTGCAGGGTTTTACGACGGCTGAGCGGGACTTGAATCATGATGACTCTCCGGTGAATGCAAACTATTGGTGCATAATGTACACGGGCGGTGCCTCGGAGGAAAATCGCGTGGCCGCTTTCGCCTGACGAGCGGATCACGAAAAGGAGGCGGATCATGCCTGATTTCGATCTTGCAATTCGCGGCGGCACGATCGTCACGGCGAGCGACACATACCGCGCCGATGTGGGTATTCGCGGCGGCCGTATCATCGCGATCAGCGAGCGTATCGAGAGTGCCGCGCGCACCATCGATGCCTCGAGCCTGTTGGTCATGCCCGGCGGAATCGACAGCCACGTGCACCTGTCGCAGCCTGCGTTCGGCGGCCCGAAAATGGCCGACGATTTCGTCACCGGAACGCGCTCGGCGATTGCGGGCGGCAATACGACGGTGCTGCCGTTTGCGCTGCAGCCGCGTGGCGCGAGCCTGCGCACGTGCGTCATGGATTACCACAAGGAGGCGGACGGCAAATCCTATGCCGACTACGGCTTTCACCTCATCATCGCCAACCCATCGCCGAGCGTGCTCGGCCAGGAGCTGCCCGCGCTGGTCGGCGACGGCTATACGTCATTCAAGGTTTTCATGACCTATGACGATCTCGTGCTCAATGACCGCCAGCTGCTGGAAGTATTTGAATGCGCGCGCGGGTGCGGCGCGCTCGTCATGGTGCATGCCGAGGGCTACGACGCAATCAAATTCATGACCGAGCGGCTCGAGCGCGCGGGCCAGACCGCGCCCTACTATCATACGGCATCTCGGCCTCCGAGCGTCGAGCGCGAGGCGACCCATCGCGCAATCAGCCATGCGGAGCTCCTCGATGTGCCGATCATGATCGTGCACGTGTCGAGCCGTGACGCGATGGAGCAGATTCGCTGGGCGCAGCAGCGCGGATTGAAAATCTATGGGGAGACCTGCCCGCAATACATCGCGCTCACCGCCGACGATCTGAAGGGCCTCAACATGGACGAGAGCGGGGGCAAATACGTCTGCTCACCGCCGCCGCGCGACCACGCGAGCTGGGAGGCGATCTGGGAAGGGATCGAGCAGGGCGTCTTTTCGACTTTCTCTTCCGATCACTGCCCCTTCTATTACGACGGCCCGCACGGAAAAAAGAATCCGAAGGCGCGCACCTCGTTCCGTTGGGTACCCAACGGCATTCCGGGGGTTCAGACCCGCCTGCAGATTTTATGGAGCAAGGGCGTGGCCGAGGGACGCATAACGCCCAACGAATTCGTCGCGCTGACCTCGACCAATCACGCGAAGATGTATGGCATGTACCCCAAGAAGGGCTCAATCGGCATTGGCTTTGATGCCGACGTCGTGTTGTGGGATGCGAACCGCAAGGAGACGATACGCCAGGACCTGATGCACCACGGCCCCGATTACACCCCCTACGAAGGGCTCGCGGTCACCGGCTGGCCGGTGATGACCATCCTGCGCGGCAAGGTGATCGCCGAGGAGGGCAAGATTCTGGGCGAGCCGGGCGACGGCACGTTTCTCAAGCGCGAGCTCTCGCCCTTCGCCAAGGCGGCGGCGTAAGCGACGGACGATGGGCTGATGGGTGCAACGTTGCCGAGGCGATGTGGCGGCTGGCGTTGAGCTTCATCCGCACGCTCGCGAGCGAGCGGATGAGCGCGGTGCACGTGAGTCCGAGGTCATCGCGACAGTCGAGCGCGGAGAACGGTTTTCCACTAAGTTCGGCCGAACTGGCTTTCGAAAGAATTTCGCCTTCAACAGCACATGGCGTGGAAAGAGCTACCGAACAAAACAGATCGAAGCCTTTGCTGTCGAAGAAGGCGGGCATTGGCTCGTCATCACGGTTTTGGTAAGATATTTCTGAAGGCGCGATCGATGAAGCTTAGTTATGACCGTGATAGAAATATTGCTTATCTGCGCTTACGGCCGAAAACTGTAGGCGTGGAGACCATTCGGGTGAGCGACGAGTTGAACGTAGATATTGCTCCCGATGGCTCGGTTTACGGAATCGAGCTTCTCAATGCGAAGGAGCAATTGCGCGCAGCCGATGGTGGTCAGCTTGTGCTGGTCGATGAGGCTGAAGGTCGTGAGGTAGCGGTACCATTCGCCAATTAAGCGCGTCCGCCCGCGCGCATCCGTCTAGTCCGCGAACGCGAAAGAGGAGGAGCGCTTGAGATTGCGCGACCTGCTGCTTCTGCTCCTTTTGGCCGATTGCGGATGGGACAAGGGCCTTCACTCAGCGTCGGAGCCGCAGTCGCAACTAAAACTTCGCGTTACGACTACAGGTGACGTTTACGGCAGGATCGGTGCGCCGCCGGTACGAAAGTTATCGCCGAACGGCGACGAGATATGGGTCTATGTGTACAGCAAACCCGATATCAACCCGGCGTCCTTCCTCAGCGGCATAGGATTCTCCGGCATCACAATCTCTGAAGCACCGTACGACAGCCAGACACTGACATTGCAGTTCCGGAAACAAGTATTGGTTTCATGCAAGGTCCAGCTCGTTCAAGGCAAGACAGTGGCCATGACGGGTGTGCGCGGCCAATCGCAGGAAGTCACAGTCGAGAAGAGCTGCGCCTGATCTCTCAATCGGGTTTCGTTGCCCGTTGCAAAAAATTGACCAGGGCGGCGCGGTCGTCCGGGGAGCCGATGCGCTGCTCGGGCATTTTGGTGCCCGGCAGGTAAGCCATGGGACCGACCTCGAACAGTTTGGACACCGTCTCTGGCGTCCACACGATGTCGAGTTGTTTGAGCGCCTCGGAGAAATTGTAGTCCGGCAGAGTCGCAACCCTGCGACCGAAAATGCCCGCGAGTGTCGGCCCTGCCCGCATGCCCTCCGCAGGATCGAGCGTGTGACAGGCAACGCATGCGCGAAATACTTCTGCCCCATGATCTCCGGCGAAACGCGCAAGCGGATCGGCCGGCGCGCCGGCGCCTATACCGCCGATCTGCTCTCCGGTTTCCGCATCCCAGCGTCTGATCATGCGGTCGGTACCGCCGCTGAGCAGGATGCGGTTATCGTGGAGGAATACGAGCGACCAGACCGGCAGTCCCGGACCAATCAGAGTGCGCAACAGCCTGTGCGAGGCGCGCTCGATGATGGCAACGGAGCCGCGAATGCCCGCGGCAGCAACAAGCCGTCCGTCGCGGGATAAAGCGATTGCAATGATCGGCGCCTGGGCTGCTGCGAGTTCGGCCGTAATCTCTCCGGCCATGTTCAGAAAATAGACCTTGCCGTCGCCGCCTGCGGTGACGATCTCGGTGTCCGCGCTTACGGCAACCGTGTTGAGCGGCGTAGGCAGGCTTGCAACGAGTCCCGATCCCCCGCCTCCCATCGGCGTAATCCGGATCGTTGCGTCATAGCCGGCGCTCACGAGCGAGCGGCCGTCCGGACTGAAGGCTACCGCGTTGACGTTCTGCGAGTGCTCTTTGAAGATGATTGGACTTGCGCCGGATCGCAGCGGCCACACGCGAAAGGTGTGATCCCAGCTTGCGGAAGCGATAGCGCTGCCATCAGGCGATACCGCAAGCCCAGCTACAGGCGCGGTATGTCCATCCAGGATACGCGATGGCGCATCCTGGCCCGCGTCCCAGAGGGCTATGCGTGCATCCTCGCCGGCTGTTACGAGCCGTGCATCCGGAAGAAACGCTACCGCATTCACCGCGCCCGCATGGAAGCGGAGCACCTGCTCGGCCGTATTGCGGGCGAGCGACCAGCGGATGACTGCAGTGTCGAAACTGCCGGATGCGGCTTCGCTGCCGTCGGGAGAAATGGCGAGCGCTCGCACGGGACCGCCGTGCCCGCGCAGCTGCGCCTGTGCGGCTCCGCTCACTGCGGTAAACATCAGAAGAACAAATACGCGAAGCATCGGCCGCACGTCAGTCGGCAAAACTCATGTAGAGAGCGCGGATTTTCTCCCGCACCGTTTCGTCCCGCAGCGCAGCCAGAAAGGCTTGCACCGCCGGGCGCTCCCGACGGTTTTCGCGCAACAGAAAATCATATTCCTCGGGTGCAATCGGCAGAAATCCAAGGCCATAGAGACGCGCCACCGTCTCGATGGCGATACCCCAGTCGGCCCGGCCCTGCGCCACCGCAGCAGCGACCGCATTATGCGAGCGCGGCTGGTTGCTGTAACCGGCGGGCCGCCCATTGCCGAGCAATCGATCAATCAGAAGACGCGTGCCGGATCCGGCATTTCTGTTGACCATGATGACACTCGGATCTGCAGCCGCGGCCTGTACTGCTCGCTCGGCGTTCGTGCCGGCGAAACGAGCATCGTCGGTGCGATAAACAAATCCCTGCATGCGCTTCCAACCCTTGATCAGGGAGAGCCCCTCGTGCAGCAGATGAGCGTTGTAGACTCCGGTCTGCGGATCGAGGAGGTGCACGGGAGCAAGGTCGCACTCGCCACGCTCGACTGCGGCGACGCCACCGATGCTGCCGACCGCAAGGCTGCGCGAGCTGATGCCCTCCCCCGCAAGCGCGCCGAACACGATATCAAGTGCGACGTCATGGCTGCCTATCAGCACAAGCGCGGGCAGCTCTGTCGAAGGGCGAAGAAGAGTCACGGGCGCCCGCGTGCCGGGCGCGACACCACTGGCGAGTGCGTCCACTTCCACAAAACCGTCCGATTGCGAGAAGCTCGTGATCGCGCCCGAACCCTTGAGCGAGGGAAACGCGACAGGGCCGTTATCGCCTTCAATCAGAGTCACCAGCACGAATTCCGTGCGCCCGAGCTCGGAAGGAATGGGCACGGGGATTTCCGCCTCCATGGTTGGCGAGCCGAGAGCTGAAAGGCCCG
Source organism: Xanthobacteraceae bacterium (assembly GCA_036562835.1). Lineage (GTDB taxonomy): Bacteria > Pseudomonadota > Alphaproteobacteria > Rhizobiales > Xanthobacteraceae > VAZQ01. The sequence continues at coordinate 5,769 of DATCJI010000205.1, forward strand.
CGCGGGCCCGGATGACCGGTGCGACGAACGTATGAAAGGCAAAGATTGCCGAGGTCGGAAAACCGGGAAGCACCGCCAATGGCTTGCCGTCTATGACGGCAAGGCAGAGCGGCTTGCCGGGCTTGAGCGCAACGCCATGAACGAGAATGCCCGGCTCGCCCAGTCGGGAGACGACGCGGTGCGACAGGTCGCCTGCGCCTTTGGAAGTGCCACCCGAGATCACGATCATGTCGCACGTCGCGAGTGCCTCGCGCATGGCGCGCTCGAGCTTTGTTTGGTCGTCCGGAATCGCGCCGAACGGGATCGGTTCTCCGCCAGCTTCGGATATGGCCGCGGCAATGATCGCGGCATTGCTGTCGAACAGCTGCGCGGGTCCGAGCGTGCGGCCGGGCTCCACGAGTTCGTCGCCGGTCGAGAGCACTGCCACGCGTGGCCTGCGCACCACCTCGACGTGCGCAATGCCGCAGGCGGCGAGCATTCCGATTTCGCGCGACGAGAGGACGGTCTTGCGTCTAAGCACCATCTCGCCGCGCGCGATGTCAGAGCCCGCATGGGAAATGAATTGGCCGGGTCGGACGGGCCGGCGCACATCGATCGCCGGCCTTTGGCGCGCTTCGCGCAGCTCCGTGTGCTCGATCATCACCACGGCATCGGCGCCGCGCGGAATGACGCCGCCGGTGGCGATGCTGGTCGCCGATCCGGACTGCACCTCGAGCTTTGGAGCATGCCCGCAGAAGATCACTTCGTGATTCAGCTTCAGCTCGCGCGGGGCCGTAACGCTCGCGCCGAGAGTATCGGCCGAGCGGATGGCAAAGCCGTCCACATTGGGGCGGTCGAACGGCGGCACATCGACGGGTGCAGGCACATCGTGCGCAACGACGCGGCCGAGTGCGGCAGACAGCGGAACGTGTTCGCTTGCAAGCGGAGATAGATCGATATGCTGGGCGAATCGTACTCGCGCTTCTTCTTCGGAGACGACCTGCAAAAACTGCTCCTGCCGGGCAGCGCGCCGTATGGCTTGCAGCAGATCATCGGGAGCGAGCAGGTCGTCCCTTGCAGAAGATTCCGTCATGGCCACGGTCTTATGGCGACGTCGGTGCCTGCCGGGTAGCCCTCGCTTTCGGGTCCGATAAGAATCCATCCATTCGCCCGAGCGAGTATTGCTGCCGGCAAATAGCCGGAGCCGAGCGGTGTTGCAGTAAAACCGTCGCAATGCACGGGCACAAGCTCCGCAATTCCGCCCGCCGACGTAACCTTCTGCGTCAGCGTTGCAGTGGCGGTGACGAGCGGCTCGGTGTTGCCTGCGAGCTTCTGCAACAACGCGCGTCCGAGGACGTGCCAGGCGGCAAATGCCGCATCAAGCCTGCCGGGAAGCACCAGCACGGGCCGGGAGTTCTTGGTGAATCCAAACGCCGAAGTCTCTCCGGGCACCAGCGCGATGCCGTGCATCACCAGTTCGCCCATCGAGGCAAGCATGCGTACCACCCGGTCGCGGCGTCCACAGCCCGACCCACCTATGAGGACGAATGCGTCGCTGGTCTGCTCGCTAAATAATTCTTCCAGTTCATTCGAGGTTTCGCCCGCCACCACAGCGCCGTTGCACCGGATCGCCTCCGCAATGCATTCGAGTGCCGTATCGAAGACCCAGTCCGCATCGCCGCGGGCCCGGGCTAGCCGCAGACGCGGGATACGGACTTGCACGCTTTCGATGTGCGCTTTCTGCAGGAGTGCCGCCTGCAGGCAATTGATGCGGCGGCCGGCCCGCAGTGTACGGTCGTCCGGCGGCACATCGGCACTGGCCGGCAGAATTCCCTCACCTGGCGTCGCTGCGGCCACGGCCTGCACAACTCCCGCACGTGCGATGGCGGCCTCGATCGGAAGCACCGCGTCGTGCTCGGATGCGAGCGCGCTTCCCGTTTCGATCCACGTCGCGCCGGGAACAGGCGTCGGCGCGTAAGGGCTCGCGTCCGTGGTCAGCTCGGATCGCACGGCCCATCCATCCCGCAACGCAACCGCGGCCGGGGGCATGCACACATCTATGTCGACGTCTTGTGCGAGGGTGTAGCCAAGTGCCTCTGAGGTCTCGAGTGTTTGTGCGGGAACAGGTTTGAGAGGAGCAGAGATGCGCGCAAGGGCGTCAGCCATCGGCGTGAATTGCGCTATCTTTTGCAGCCCCTCCGTTCGATCATCCCGCATGGGGTGCGTTCATCGGGCAAAGTGAAATGACGGAAAAGACGATCGACCTTCGCGGCCTGAAATGCCCTTTGCCGGCGCTGCGCGCGCGCAAGGCGCTCACGTCCATGAAAACAGGAGATGTGCTGATTGCGGAATGCACCGACCCGCTCGCGGCCATAGACATTCCAAACCTGCTTAACCAGACCGGCGACAAGCTCGAATCAAGCTCCCGGGAGAACGATGTGCTCGTGTTCCGCATCCGCAAGCGCTGATATGCAGCTGAGCATAGGTGCTGCTGTCTCTAACCTTCGTCATGGCCGGGCTTGTCCCGGCCATTCACGTCTTTGCTGCGGCACGAAAGACATGGATGCCCGGCAGCGCAGACAAGTTTACGCAGTCTGCGCAAGCTTGGCTGCGTGCCGGGCATGACACCGCAGTAAACATACACGATCGTGTCAGACCCGGCGTTCCACCATGAGCCGCCGGATCTCGGCAATGGCCTTCGCCGGATTGAGATGCTTGGGACAGGCCTTGGCGCAATTCATGATGGTGTGGCACCGGTATAGCCGGAACGGGTCTTCGAGATTGTCGAGGCGGTCGCCGGTCGCTTCATCGCGGCTGTCGTTGATCCAGCGATACGCCTGAAGGAGGGCAGCCGGCCCGAGAAAACGCTCGCTGTTCCACCAGTAGCTCGGGCACGCCGTGGAGCAGCACGCGCATAAAATGCACTCGTAGAGTCCGTCGAGCTTGTGGCGGTCCTCGTGGCTCTGGCGCCATTCTTTCGGCGGTGTCGGCGAGGTCGTGTGCAGCCACGGCTCGACTGACGCATGCTGGGCATAGAAATTGCTCAAATCCGGCACGAGGTCCTTGACCACCGGCTGGTGCGGAAGCGGATAAATCTTCACCGTACCTTTGATTTCGCCCATCGCCTTCAGACACGCGAGCGTATTGGTGCCGTCGATGTTCATGGCGCACGAGCCGCACACGCCCTCGCGGCAGGAGCGCCGGAATGTGAGCGTGGAATCGACTTTGTTTTTTATCCAGATGAGCGCGTCGAGGATCATGGGCCCGCAATCGTCGGTGTCGACGTAATAGGTGTCGAGGCGGGGATTGCGGCCGTCGTCCGGGTTCCAGCGATAGATGCGGAATTCGCGTAAGTCGCGCGCCTCTTGTGGATAAGGCCACGTCTTCCCTTCAGTGACTTTCGAATTACGCGGCAACGTGAATTGGACCATCAGTAAACCCGCGCTTTCGGCTCTATGTAGGAAACCTCGTTGGTGAGCGTGTAGGTATGCACCCCGCGGTAATCGATGCGCACCTTGCCGGCGGGATCGAGCCAGACAAGGGTGTGCTTCATCCAGTTCTTGTCGTCCCGCTCCGGAAAATCCTCGCGCGCGTGGGCGCCGCGGCTTTCCTCGCGGTTGGCCGCCGAGTCGATCGTGACAATCGCCTGGGCAATAAGATTGTCGAACTCCAGTGTTTCGATCAGATCGGAATTCCAGATCAGCGACCGGTCCACGACCTTGATGTCGCCAACCCCGCCATGCACCTCACGGATGAGATTGTAGCCTTCCTGCAGCACCTCGCCGGTGCGAAACACGGCACAGTTGTTCTGCATCACCTTTTGCATGCGCAGCCGAAGCTGTGCCGTCGGAGTCGCGCCGTCGGCGTGCCGGAATTTGTCGAGGCGAGACAGCGCGAGCTCCGCAGAATCCTTGGGCAGGTCGGGGTGCTTGTCTCCGGCCTGCAGGATCTCGGCGCATCGTTGTCCCGCTGCGCGTCCGAACACCACAAGGTCGATCAATGAATTGGAGCCAAGGCGGTTCGCGCCATGCACCGAGACGCACGCCGCTTCGCCGAGCGCCATCAGCCCGGGCACAACCTGGTCATCGCCGCCATTCTTTTTGGTGACGGTCTCGCCATGATAGTTCGTGGGAATTCCGCCCATATTGTAGTGGACCGTGGGCACGATCGGGATCGGCTCGCGCGTAATGTCGACGCCGGCAAAAATGCGGGCCAACTCGGCGATTCCGGGCAGGCGCTCTTCCAGCACCGCGGGATCGAGATGATCAAGGTGCAGGTAGATGTGGTCCTTGAGCTTGCCCACGCCGCGGCCTTCGCGGATCTCGATGGTCATGGCGCGCGAGACCACATCCCGGGATGCGAGATCCTTTGCGGAAGGTGCATAGCGCTCCATGAAGCGTTCGCCTTCCGAGTTGACGAGATAGCCGCCTTCCCCGCGCGAGCCTTCGGTTATGAGGCAGCCCGCGCCGTAAATGCCCGTGGGATGAAACTGGACGAATTCCATGTCCTGTAGCGGGAGCCCCGCGCGCAGCACCATGGCGTTGCCGTCTCCCGTGCAGATGTGCGCCGACGTGCAGGAAAAGTAAGCCCGGCCATAACCGCCGGTGGCCAGAATAGTCATATGCGCGCCGAAGCGATGAATGGTGCCGTCCTCAAGCTTCAGCGCAATGACGCCGCGGCAGCGGCCTTCGTCGTCCATGATGAGATCGATGGCGAAGTACTCGATGAAGAACTCGGCGGAGTGGTGAAGCGCCTTCCCATACATCGTGTGCAGCATCGCATGGCCGGTGCGGTCCGCCGCCGCGCAGGTGCGTTGCGCGATGCCCTTGCCGTAATGCGTCGTCATGCCACCGAAAGGGCGCTGGTAGATCTTGCCGTCCTCGCGACGTGAAAACGGCAGCCCCCAATGCTCCAGCTCATAGACCGCGTCGGGCGCGTTGCGGCACAGGTACTCGATCGCATCCTGGTCGCCGAGCCAGTCCGCCCCCTTCACCGTATCGTACATGTGCCAGCGCCAGTCGTCCTCGCCCATGTTGCCGAGGGCCGCTGCAATCCCGCCTTGCGCCGACACCGTATGCGAGCGGGTTGGGAATACTTTTGTGATACAGGCGGTCTTCAGCCCCGCCTCGCTGCAGCCGACCACTGCGCGCAGGCCGGCGCCGCCCGCGCCGACCACCACCACGTCGTATCGATGGTCCTCGATCGGGTACGCGCGCCCGTTGACGGACGGGGCTTTCTCGTTAGGCGCGGCAGAATGGGCCACAGGTCAAACCTTGAAGCTGAGCATGAGCAAGGCAAACGCACTGGCAAGCGCGACAGCCACGGCAAAGAATGTGTTGGCGATTATGAGCGCCAGCTTGGCGCCCTGGCCATGCACGTAGTCTTCGATGATGACCTGCATGCCGATGCGCATGTGCATGGTGATCGAGACGATGAACAGGAGCATGATTACAGCAACCAGCGGCGAGCCGAGAATCTGCGTCACTGCTGCGTGATTACGCCCGAGCAGCGAGATGAGGATGAAAACAAAAGAGATGGTGAGCGGAATATTAGCGAGGGCGGTGAGGCGCTGGTGCCAGAAATGCTCGGTGCCGGATCGCGCCGGACCAAGCCCGCGCACCCGATCAAGTGGTGTGCTCATGCTGCCCACGCCCATCAGTGCGGCCCTCCCACGAAAAGATAGCCGAGGATCCAGATTACAATCGTCAGGCTGATAGACCCCACCAAGGTCGCAAGTGCGAGCCATTCCCGCTCATGCGCGCCAAATCCTCGCCCTGTATCCCATATGAGGTGCCGAATGCCACCGAGCATGTGGTGCATGAGTGCCCAGGTGTAGCCGAACAGGACTAGGCGGCCGAACCATGAATTGAAGAATGAGCCTACGCCCGCATAGCCGTTCGGCCCCGATGCAGCGGCTAAAAGCCACCAGGCGATCAGCAGGGTTCCAAAATACAAAGCAAAGCCGGTGATGCGATGGGCGATCGACATCATCATCGTTAGCATTGGCTTGTAGATGAAGATGTGCGGCGAGAGCGGCCGCTCGACCGAGCTGCGCGTGTCAACCATCAGTCCTGCCTTCGTGCGCGCTCACGCATTCAGCGCTTCCCCTTCACAAATATGGCTTCACCATAATGGGCCGGCAATCCGTATTCAACGCAGCTCGGCTGTTGATGCATAGCTGTGCTCGCACCAAATTATGCACCCGTTGGGCGCGCAGGCCGCAGAGGCGCAGCTTCGGCGCATTTACCGTTATGAAACGCCGCGATAGGATACGACAGGGAGAATCTGAGGAGGCCTACGCATGACATACTTGGTATTCGCTTTGGTAGCGGTGTTTGGTGCCGGGTTCGCTTTGGCGGGCGAAACGCCGCCTCCGCTCAGGCTCGCGCAGGCACCGGCAGCGACGCCGGCCGCGACAGCCGACCTCAAAACAGCAGACGGCAAGGATGTGGGCAAGGTGACGCTAACGCAGACGCAAGCAGGGGTCCGTCTTCAGCTGGCATTAAATGGGCTGGCGCCGGGCGAGCACGCATTTCACGTGCACGCCGTGGGCAAATGCGAGCCGCCTGGATTTACGTCCGCGGGTCCGCACTTCAATCCCGGGCAGAAGAAGCACGGCAAGGAAAACCCGGAAGGCCACCATGCCGGTGACATGGACAACGTCACGGTGCCCGCAAGCGGAAAGCTCGACCTAACCGTGGTGAACAAAGACATCACGCTGGAAAAGGGCAAGTCCAATTCCGTGTTCCAGGATGGCGGCACCGCGCTCGTGGTCCACGCCAAGCAGGATGATTACAAGACCGATCCGGCGGGTAACGCCGGCGACCGTGTTGCCTGCGGTATCATCGTCGAGTCGCACGCCGGGCATTAGCAATTCTTTTTTTCATCCCCGCGAAAGCGGGGACCCAGACCATCTGGATTCCCGCGTGTGCGGGAATGAGCGCAGAGGAGCACAAGCTCGCTCCGCGCGTCAGCGCGGCATCAGTACCCAGTAATCGAGGTCGAGCAGCACGGCCGGGTGATCCCCCTCGGTTGTGCGCAACGGAAAGTCGACACAAGCGTGGTCCTTCGTTGCTACGGTGCGCAGGCGCAATGCGCCTGAGTCGCTGCGGCCACTCAGCTCGACTTTATCCAGCACTTCCGACCAGGCGAATACGGTCATGCCGGCGAACAGGGGTGAGACGTGACGTCCGCCATTGATGGCGGCGACATTGAACGCATTGGCAAGCCCGTTGAAGGAGAGCGCGCGCGCAAGCGAAATGACGTGACCGCCATAGACGAGACGCCGGCCGAAACGGTTCTTCGCCTCCGCGAATTGATTGAAATGCACCCGCGCCGTGTTCTGATAAAGCCGCGTGGCGATCTGATGCTCGGCCTCTTCGACTGTAATTCCGTCGACATGGTCGATCTTCTCTCCAATCGCGTACTCCTCGAAGCGATACGGGCTGCCCGCAAGCGCGACGTCGTATGCTTCCCTGTCAATAGATGGGCGGCCTGCGCCTAAAAGGGCGGGCGGCACACTCTCCGCAAGCTGCGGCACATGCTCGCCCGCGCCGGGTGCCTTCTCGTCGCGTTTGCGCACCATCACCCAGCGCACATATTGCAAGACCAGGCTTCCGTCCTGATTGCTGCCGGTAGTGCGCACATACACGATGCCGGTCTTGCGACTGGAATTCTCCTTGAGACCGATCACCTCTGAAACGGCGGTCAGCGTATCGCCGGGATAGACCGGCGCGAGAAAGCGCCCTTCCGCATAGCCGAGATTGGCAACAGCATTGAGAGAGATGTCCGGCACGCTCTTGCCGAACACAGTATGAAAGACGAGGAAATCATCGATGGGTGCGCGCGGGTACCCAATGGACCGCGCAAACGTGTCTGATGACTGTACGGCGAAGCGCGCGCCGAACAACGCCTGATACAGCGCTACATCCCCCACCGTAATGGTGCGCGGCGTGGCATGTTGGATCACCTGTCCGAGGCGAAAATCCTCAAAAAAGTTGCCCGTGCTGGTCTTCTTCACGCTTATTTCCTATCTGAGTTTTAGTGCGGGGGCACCCTCGCTGGAGCCTGAGCCGGTCAATGTCCATTGATGCCCTGCCTTCCGATGCAGAATTGATGCCGGCGGCCCAGGTGGTGCATCCCTTATGGGTGCGCCTGACCCACTGGATCAATGCCATTGCTGTCGCTGTCATGATCGGGTCCGGTTGGGAAATCTATAATGCCTCGCCCCTCTTCCCGTTCGCTTTCCCGCCCTCGATCACGTTGGGCGGCTGGCTTGCGGGCGCACTGCTATGGCATTTTGCGGCCATGTGGGTTTTTGCGATCAACGGCTTCGTCTATCTTCTGTTCGGGCTCGCGAGCGGCCGCTTCCGGCGCATGCTCATCCCCGTACGCCTGTCCGATGTCCTCGCCGACCTCCGCGCGGCTTTTCGCGGAAAGCTGTCCCACGCAGATCTTTCGGCCTACAACGCGGTGCAGAAGGTCTTTTATTTGGGCATACTCATCGCCGGTCTTGTGCTCGTGCTTTCCGGGCTTGCCATCTGGAAGCCCGTTCAGCTGCAGGAGCTCACTGCCTTTTTCGGAGGCTACGATGCGGCGCGTTTCGTGCATTTCTTTTCCATGGCCGCCGTCGTCTCCTTCCTGCTTATCCACATCGTGATGGCTGTGCTGGTTCCGCGGAGCCTGCGCGCCATGATCACGGGCCGCTGAGGCGGAGCAACGGTCATGCTTTTCCGCCGCAATCCTTTGTCTGCAAGCGATGCGAAGCTTCTCATCCAGGATGCGGCCAAGCTGATGCCTGATCCCGTGCGCCGCCGTTTCCTGCGCGCGGGTGCAAGCGCTGGCGCGCTCGCTTTCCTCGCCGGCTGCGACATTCTCGATGGTGCGTCCGCAGACCGCGTGTTGATGAAGATTTCGCGGTGGAACGACGAGGTGCAGGGCTGGCTGTTTAATCCGCAAAAACTCGCGCCCACCTACGCCGAAAGCGAGATCATGCGGCCGTTCCGTTTCAACGGCTATTATCCCGAAGAGGATGCGCCTGAGGTCGACAAGGAGGATTATAAGCTCATCGTGGGCGGACTGGTCGACGACAAGAAGTCCTGGACGCTTGAGGAACTGTACGCGCTTCCGCAGGAAACGCAGATTACCCGGCTTGTCTGCGTCGAAGGCTGGAGCGCAATCGGCAAATGGACGGGAACGCCGTTGCGCGAGTTCCTGCGCCGTATCGGTGCGGACACGCGCGCCAAATACGTGTGGTTTCGATGCGCCGAGGGGTATTCCAGCTCGATCGACATGGCGACCGCGCTGCATCCGCAGACGCAGATGACGTTCCGGTTTGACGGAGAGGTGCTGCCCCGCAAATACGGCTTCCCGATGCGGGTGCGCATCCCGACTAAACTCGGGTTCAAGAATCCCAAATACGTGATGGAGCTGGCGGTGATGAACAAATATCTGGGCGGTTACTGGGAGGATCAGGGCTACAACTGGTTCAGCGGCATCTGAACGGATCGGGCGCGGCCATGGCCAGGCACAAGCTTCTGCTTATCCCCGGCGACGGTATCGGTCCCGAGGTCATGGGCGAAGTGAAAAAGCTCATCGCGTGGATCAATAAGAACGGCAAGACGCGTTTCGAAACCGAGGAAGCGCTGGCGGGGGGCGCCTGTTACGACGCTCATCGCGTGTCGATCACCGACGAGACCGTGGCCAGGGCGAAGAACGCGGACGCCATCATTTTCGGTTCGGTGGGCGGTCCCAAGTGGGACAAGGTGCCCTACGAGGTGAGACCGGAAGCAGGACTGTTACGACTGCGCAAGGACCTCGGCCTTTTTGCCAATATCCGGCCGGCGCTGTGCTACCCGGCGCTCGCGGATTCATCGAGTCTCAAGCGCGACGTCGTCGACGGTCTCGATATCATCATTCTGCGTGAGCTCACGGGCGGCGTCTATTTCGGGGAGCCCAAAACCATTACTGACCTGGGCAACGGCCAGAAGCGCGCCGTCGACACACAGGTGTATGAGACATACGAGATCGAGCGCATCGGAAGGGTTGCGTTCGAGCTCGCGCGCAAGCGGCGCAACAAGGTCACGTCCATGGAGAAGCGCAATGTCATGAAGACAGGCGTGCTCTGGCATGAAGTCATGGACGAGCTGCATGGCCGCGAGTTCAAGGACGTCACCCTCGAGCATCAGCTTGCAGATGCCGGCGCCATGCAGCTGGTGCGCTGGCCCAAGCAGTTCGACGTGATCGTCGCCGACAATCTGTTCGGCGACGTGCTCTCCGACATCGCTGCCACGCTCACCGGCTCGCTCGGCATGCTGCCCTCGGCCTCTCTGGGCGAGGTTGATTCACAGACCAAAAAACGCAGGGCGCTCTATGAGCCGGTGCACGGCTCGGCTCCTGACATCGCCGGCAAGGGGATTGCCAATCCCATAGCGATGCTGGCGTCCTTCGCCATGGCGCTGCGATATTCGTTCGGCATGGACGCGCAAGCCGATCTGATCGACGCAGCTATCGCTGCTGCCCTGGCGCAAGGTTTGCGGACGGCGGACATCAAATCCGAAGGGGCCAAAGTGGTCAGCACCTCGCAGATGGGCGACGCCATTATGGAAGAGCTGGATCGGCTCGCGGCTTGATCGCTGGCGCTCTCTCGCCTGTCATACCCGCGAAAGCGGGTATCTAGAACTGTAGCCCGGAACGAGCGAAGCGAGATCCGGGGAGTTAATCCCGGATTTCGCTGGCGCTCAATCCGGGCTACGCATTTGAGAAAGGCTACCAGCCGAAGGGATTGCGGTTGCCCGACAGATCGAACGGGCCGGGCAGGGGAGAGCGGTGCCAGCCGACGCGCCCTCCCGTATTGGTGACGACGTCAAGGGGCTGGTGCAACGGCGGGTAGGCGTAATCGGTGAATTTACGCTCGCCTGGCAGCACTTCGGTGCCGGCGTCCAGGAATGAGCGCGGCACCACCACGATGCGGGAGCGCGCGCGGTTTTTCGGGTATTTTTTCACATACACCACCCGCGGCTCGCTCTGAGAAAAAGCCGGGGCAGGTTCCATCGTCGTGAATGCGATGGCGAAGGCGCCCAACACCATCGCCCATTTCGTGCCCGCCATCGCCAGAGCCCCTGTTTTGAGTCGAACAGCAACTTTTTAGCTCATATATGTCGGAAATCTCTCTACAGCATCATGGCCGCGCTGATTTCTGCGCGGTGTTGCCCGCCGGGAACACTGTTATATTTCAACGTTGTCAGAAACGGTTTTCTCGCCTAGAAGCGCTTGCGCCGCTATCGACAGAGCAATGCGCACAGGCGCGGAGAAGTTAACCATGGGTTACAAAGTCGCCGTGGTGGGCGCAACCGGCAATGTGGGCCGTGAAATGCTATCCGTGCTGGCAGAGCGCTCTTTTCCGGCCGAGGAGGTGGTGGCGCTTGCCTCCCGCCGCAGCCTGGGCAGCGAGGTTTCCTATGGAGACCGGACGCTCAAGAGCAAGGCGCTTGAGCATTTTGATTTCTCCGACACCGATATCTGCCTCATGTCGGCGGGCTCGGCCGTGTCCAAGGAATGGTCGCCCAGGATTGCCGCGGCCGGCGCCGTCGTCATCGATAACTCGTCCTGCTGGCGCTACGACGCCGACGTCCCGCTCATTGTCCCTGAGGTCAACGGCGACGCAGTGGCGTCCTTTCGCAAGAAAGGCATCATTGCCAACCCGAACTGCTCGACCGCGCAGCTCGTCGTTGCGCTGAAGCCGCTGCACGATCGCGCCAAGATTACGCGCGTAGTGGTCGCGACCTACCAGTCAGTTTCCGGCGCCGGCAAGGAAGCCATGGACGAGCTGTTCGCACAGACCAAATCGGTTTTCACGCTGGATGAGATTGCGGCGAAGAAATTTCCCAAGCGCATCGCCTTCAATGTGATCCCGCACATCGATGTCTTCATGGAGGATGGCTTCACCAAGGAAGAATGGAAGATGGTGGCCGAGACCAAGAAGATCCTCGATCCCAGGATCAAGGTAGTCGCCACCTGTGTCCGCGTACCCGTGTTCGTAGGGCATTCGGAGGCGGTGAATATCGAGTTCGAGAATCCGATCAGCGCGGACGAGGCGCGCGAAATTCTGCGCACCGCACCGGGCTGCCTCGTGATCGACAAGCGCGAGTCCGGCGGCTATGCGACGCCTTACGAAGCAGCCGGCGAGGACGCAACCTATATCAGCCGCGTTCGTGAAGATCCCACGGTAGAGAATGGGCTCGTGCTGTGGTGCGTCTCCGACAACCTGCGCAAGGGCGCAGCGCTCAACGCGGTGCAGATCGCCGAGAGCCTGATCAATCGCAATCTGCTCAACGCCAAGCGCCGGGCAGCCTGATCAGGAGTCAGTGATCAGTGATTCGAGTTAGCCGTTACCATTCTGATTACTGATCACTGATTGCTGACTGCTCATGGCTGCCATCCGTCCGCACCGCAGCGTGCTGTACATGCCGGGCGCGAATGCCCGCGCCATTGCCAAGGCGCGCACGCTTGCGGTCGATGCCGTCATCCTCGATCTCGAAGACTCGGTCGCGCCTGAGGCCAAGGCCTCCGCGCGCAAGCAGGTGTGCGATGAGGTGGCTGCCGGCGGGTTCGGCGGGCGCGAGGTCATCGTGCGTATCAATGGACTCGATAGCCCGTGGTGGCTCGAGGACATCAACGCGGTCGCGAAGGTAAAGCCCGATGCCGTGTTGGTGCCCAAGATCTCCGCTCCGCGCCCGCTGCACGACGTTGCAAACCGACTCGTCGATATCAGCGCCGAGCATCGCATCCGCGTATGGGCCATGATGGAGACGCCGCTGGCTATGCTCAATGCTGCCACGATCGCGGCAGCGGCAGAGGACGTCGAGACGCGGCTTGCCGCGTTCGTCATGGGCACCAATGATCTGGCCAAAGATACGCGCGCGCGCATTACACCGGATCGCGCGCCCATGCTGCCGTGGCTCATGACCTGCGTTGCGGCGGCGCGCGCATATGGCCTCGACGTCATCGACGGCGTCTACAACGATCTCGGCAATGCGGAAGGATTTGCGCGGGAATGCAGGCAGGGTCGGGAGATGGGCTTCGATGGCAAGACCCTCATCCACCCGAGCCAGATCGGTCCCTGCAACGCTGCTTTCTCGCCCACGCGCGAGGAGGTCGAGGAGGCGAAAAAGCTGATCGCCGCATTCGATCTGCCCGAGAACCGCGATAAGGGCGTGGTGCAGATCGAGGGCCGCATGGTCGAGCGGCTGCACGCGGACATGGCGCGCCGCACGCTTGCCATCGCGCGCGCCATCGAAGCACGCGAGCAAGACACTCGCGCAGCCGGTTGAGCCTGCTCGGCTCACCGCGGCACGATGACGAGGGCGATCTGCGGGAACGCGAGCAGAATGAGCACGGCAAGGCAGTAGACGAGCACGAACGGCATCACCCCCACGAACACATCCGTGATCGGTCCCGGGCGCCGGCGCATTCCCTGTAGCACGTACATGACGGTACCATCGGGCGGGCTGATCATCGCGATCTCGATCAGCATCGTGACGATCACGCCGAACCAGATCGGGTCGTAGCCGAGCGCTTTGATCACCGGGAACACCACCGGAATGGTGGTGATGATCATCGAGAATCCTTCCATGAAGGTTCCGAGCGCGAGATAGAAGCCGATGATGACGAGCATGATTGCCCAGGACGGCAGCGGGAGGTGGGCGACGGTTTCCGACATGGCCTGCGGCACGCGCAGCTGCGTCATGATGAAATTGAGCATGTAGGCGCCGAACAGGATCAGCCCGAGCATGGCGGTGGTGCGCGCGGTGGCCTCAGCCGAGGCGCGCAGAAGTTTCAGGTTCAGTTTGCGCGTGATGACTGCGAACAGACATGATGCGCTTACCCCGAGCGCCGCCGCTTCGGTCGGCGTCGCTATGCCTGCATAGATGGTCCCGAGCACGATAAAAATGAGCAGGCTCGTGGGCACGAGGTCGACGATGCTGCGCAGCTTCTCCTCGACCGAGGCCTTCGGCGCCTTCGGACCGTCGCGCAGCCGCCACCCATGCAGGAAGATAACGAGAAAGAACAGGCCGCAGACGAGCGCGCTCGGCAGCACCGCGGCAATGTACATCTTGCCGACCGAGGTCTCGGTCATCAGGCCGTACAGAATGAATGTGATGCCCGGTGGGATGAGGTTGCCGAGCGCGCCGCCGGCGGCCAGCGAGCCGAGCACCATGCGCTCGTTGTAGGCGGTCTTCTCGAAATAAGGGAGCGCCACCGAGCCCATCGTAGCCGCGGTTGCGACGCTCGAGCCGGAAATGGCCGAGAACACCGCGCAGGCGGCGATATTGGTGTGCAGGAGGCCGCCGTGCCACCGGCGCAGCCACACGTTGAGCGCTTTGTAGAGCTGGTCGGAAAGCCCGGTGCGCAGAAGAATCTCGCCCATGAGCAGAAAGAGCGGCACTGCGACCAGCACGAAGCTCGACGACGGCGCCCAGATCACCTGGCCCATGAACAGCCAGAATGGCCGGTCCGAGAACAGAAAGCCCGCGAGCAGCGCGAGCGTGCCCAGCACCGCCGCGATGTAGATTCCGGAGCCGAAGAAGGCGAGGAAGAGCCCGATCAGCATCATGATCTCGCCGATCGGCAGCGGTGCAGCGCCGGTGACACGGCTCACGATCACCACGATGGCAAGCAGCACCACAAGAAAGATGATGGCGATCACGGGCGCTCTTCTCGAGGCGCGAACGCGGGCGGCGGCGCCATGCCTACAGCCTCGAGCGCCTCCTGCGTCTCCTCCTCATAGCCGCGGGCGCCCAGGAGCCGGTCGATTTCCTTGGCATCGCCCGCGCACAGGAGGCACGCCACCTCGAAGAGCAGCAGGACCGCCATGAGCGCGAACATGCTGATGCCGACTGCCCAGAGTCCCTGCGGGATGACCAGCGGAATGGCGAGCGCGCTGGTATCGGTTGCGCTGAAGAAGACGCTCTCATCGACGAGCATCCAGGCGCACCAGGCGAGGAACAGAGCAAGCGCGGTGAGCACGGCAAGCGCCAGGGCATGCAGATACTGGCGCCAGCCGACCGGCAGCTTGTTGACGAGCACGTCGATGCGAATGTGCGCGCGCACGGCGAGCGCATGCGCGAGCCCCCAGGCGATGCCGAACGCGAGCATGTAGCTCGTGATCTCGGTCGTCGCGCTCGAGGAGAAGCCGGCGAAATTGCGCAGCAATACATCAATGGTGATGAACGCCGCGCACAGGATGAAGACCCAGCCGGCGATATCGTTCATCACCGCCGCCACGCGCGCCGCTGCGCGCCGCATCCCCCTGGCGATACGGAGAGGACGCACTACTTCGCGACGTAACGTACACCCGTAATGGGGGCGACGATCTCGTTATAGATGTCGCCACAGCGAGGTCCGCAGCGTTTCACCCAGCCGGGCAGGATCGCGCTCTCCACGATTTTCTTGAGTGTGGCCTTGTCCTCGGCGGTCGCCTCGACCACCACCATTGGACGCTCCTTTACCAGCGTGTGGATCTTGCAGCTCTCGGCTTTGCCTGCATTGCAATCGAGCCCGTCCTGCGTCGCCTCCGCACCGAGCTTCCACTGTGCGTCCTCGACCTCTTTCATGGTGTCGGCGATCAGCTTCTGTGTGGGCTGATCGAGCGTGCCCCACCACCTGACATTGACGAAATACCCCGCCACGGCCCACCCGACCGGCAGGTTGTAGATGTAGTGCGTGACTTCGTACCATTTGGCTGCATTCCCTGATCCGGTGCCGGTGACCGCGCAGTCGGCGACGCCGCGTTCGAGCGCGCTGTACACTTCGGGAAATCCGATGGAGACCGCCTGCCCGCCGATGGCGGCGACGAAATCATTGAGCGATGCGCCGAAAGTGCGAATCTTGCGGCCTTTGAGATCGGCCAGATTTGTCACCGGCTGACGGCAGAAGATCACCTGCGCCGGAAAGGGATAGACCGCCACGATGCGGCTGCCGAAACGCTCGAGCTCCTTATTGGCCTGGGGCACGAGCGCGTTCGCGCTCTGGCGCGCCATGTCGATTTGGGGATGCAGGCCGGCAAGATCGACGCCGTCGAGGAAGGGAACATCGCCCGAGACAGTGGAAAGCGGTGAAGCGCCGATGTCGACCTGGCCGGCGCGTACGAGCCGCAGCACCTCGGGCCCGGTGAGGCTCATCTCCGGCCATGCCGAGAGCTTCACGTCAATTGCCCCGTTCGACTTGATTTTCAGCCCGTCTCTCAGGAGAGGCTGATCGACGCGCATGTATTGCGGTTGCGTGGGGAAAGGCTGGGTTACCGCCGTAATAGTGAGCTTTGCCTGAGCCTGCGCCTTATGCGTTTGCGCAATCGTAACCGACAGCGCCACAGCTGCCGAGACGGCGAGCACCGCGAGCTTGGTATGGATCATGATCAGGCTCCTGCAAAACCGGACGCGCGACTTTCCCATCATCGCAATGGACATGCAATCGCCGTGCCGCACTGGCCCGACCCACCGCGCTTGGCTATGCTCACGCTTCTTATCTGTCCTCCGGCATCTGTCCTCTGTCCTCTGGAAACGACCCTGCTGGTGAAAAGCGCGCCTGCACGACCTGTCCGGCTTGCGGTGGACATCGGCGGAACCTTCACCGACTTGCAGGTGTTCGACGCGCGCAGCGGTGCTTGCGCAAGTCTCAAGACCGCGACCACGCCTGATGATCCGTCCATCGGCCTCATCACCGCGGTGAAAGAGGCGGCCCGCCGGTTCGGATTTGGCCTTGCGGACGTCGGCTACCTGCTGCACGGCACCACGATTGCGACGAATGCGGTGCTCGAGCGCAAGCTGCCGCCGGGCGCGCTCGTAACCACTGCGCGTTTCGAGGACGTGCTCGAAATCGGCCGGCATCACCGGCGCGAAGTCTACGCCATCAACCCGAAGGCGCCGCCGGCGCTGATCCCGCGCGACCGCCGCATCGGAATCCAAGAGCGCATCACCGCGGATGGCTCGATCGCGCAGCCGCTGACGCACCGTGCGCTGGGCAAGCTCGCTGATCAGCTCGCCGCGCTCGAAGTCGCCGCCGTTGCTGTTTGTCTAATCAACGCATACCGCAACCCCGCCCACGAGCAGCGTGTGCGCGAGCACATCGCTCGCGCGCTGCCGCGCCTGCGCATCTCCTGCTCGAGCGAGGTCACGCCGGAGATCCGCGAATACGAGCGTACCTCGACCACGGTGCTCAACGCGCTGCTCATGCCGGTCGTCGCAGAATACATCGAGAAGCTCACGCGCAGGCTCGAGGCCGCGCAGTTCTTTCCCACGGTTCTGCTGGTGCAATCGAACGGCGGCGTGTGCAGCCCGGCGACGGCATGCCGCGAGCCGGTGCGCATGCTCCTGTCGGGCCCCTCAGGCGGCGCGGCGGCCTGCGCCCGCATCGGCGCCGCGCTCAATCTCTCCAATATTGTCGGCATCGACATGGGCGGCACCAGCTTCGATGTGAGCGTCGTGCGCGAGGGACGTGTGACGCAGAACATGCAGGGCCACGTGGACCGCCTTCCGGTGCGGCTTCCGATGGTCGAAATCCGCACAATTGGCGCAGGCGGAGGCTCGCTCGCAACGGTTGCACCGGGCGCTCGCCTGAGCATCGGGCCACAAAGCGCCGGCGCGCGGCCAGGTCCTGCCTGTTACGGCCGCGGCGGCAGCGCACCGACGGTCACCGATGCGAATGCCGCCTTGGGCCGCCTTGACGCGAAGAACTTTCTTGGCGGGGAGATGGCACTCGATCTCGACGCTGCGCGCAAGGCGATCGAGCGCGAGGTGGCCAAGTCCCTGGACCTGAGCGTGGATGGCGCGGCGGAAGGCATTCTTGCCGTCACGAATGCCAATCTGGGCTCCGCAATCCGGCTCTCGCTGTTCGAGAAAGGGCTCGACCCGCGCGAATTCGCGCTGGTGGCGTTCGGCGGCGCTGCGGGGCTGCATGCGGTGGCGGTCGCGGACGAGCTCGGTTTGCGGCGCGTAATCTTTCCCGCCAATGCCAGCACGCTCTCCGCTTTCGGAATTCTGAATTCTGATCTGCGGCACGACCTCGTGCGCTCGCGTATCGTGCCGGTGACACCCGCGGCTCTCGAGCTTCTCGCCCCGTTGCTCGACGACCTTGTCGGGGACGCGAATAAGAGTCTCGATGCAGACGGCGTAGCGCCTGATGCGCGCAGCATCGAGCTTTCAGCCGATATGCGTTACCGTGGCCAGGCCTTCGAGCTGACGGTGCCGGTGAAGTGCGCAACATGGGATGCGCAAGCGATTGACGCGCTTGTCGCGGATTTCCATGCTTTGCACCGGCAGCGCTTCTCGTATGCCAATCCGGGCGCTGCGGTCGAGATTGTCTCGATGCGTGCCTCTGCGGTGGGACGACTCTCTGATCCCGCGGCTGCAGTGCGTGTGCGGAACGGGAAGCAGCACACCCCGCACAGGCGCAAGGTGCGCATCGATGGCGGCTGGCAGGAAATCGACATATGGCACCGCGATGCCGTTACCAACGGCGTGGAGATCGCCGGGCCCGCGATCGTCGAAGAGGACTACACCACCGTGCTGATCGCGTCCGGCTGGACCTGTCGGCGTGTCGATGACGATCATCTCTCCGCCACGCGGGTTCCCATATGAGCGCGAACATTCCGGCCATCGAGCTCGAGATCATCTACAACGCGCTGGTCGCGGCCGCTGCCGAAATGGATGTCACTGTGTGGCGCACGAGCCGCTCGACCATCGTGCGCGAGCTGCTCGACTATTCGACGGCGATCTTCGATCGCGACGGCTGGAACGTCGCCCAGGCGGCGCGCATTCCCGGCCACCTCAACTCCATGAGCCATTTCCTGCGCACCATTCTCGAGCGCTACGTGCCGGCGCAGGATTGGGGTGTCGATGACGTGGTGATTTCGAATGATCCCTATACGGGCGGGCAGCATCTGCCGGACATTGCCGCGTTCAAGGCAGTCTTCCGCAACGGCCGGCGCATCGGTTTCGTAGGCACGCTTTGTCATCATCTTGATGTGGGCGGCTCGGCACCCGGCAGCTACGGCTCGAGCGCAACGGAGATCTTTCAGGAAGGCTTGCGCATCCCGCCGGTGAAGCTCGTCTCCGGCGGTCGTCTTCAGGAGGACCTGCGCACCCTCATTCTGCAGAACGTACGCCAGCCGGAAA
This sequence comes from Xanthobacteraceae bacterium, assembly GCA_036562835.1. Classification (GTDB taxonomy): domain Bacteria; phylum Pseudomonadota; class Alphaproteobacteria; order Rhizobiales; family Xanthobacteraceae; genus VAZQ01. The sequence continues at coordinate 24,920 of DATCJI010000205.1, forward strand.
TCCTGTGGGGCGACCTGCAGTCGCAACTCGCCTCGCTCGAAGTGGGTGCGACCGGGGTCACGCGGCTTGCAGCAAAGATCGGCGAAACCCGGCTCGAAGATGCCATGGCTGCTATCCTGGACGCCTCGGAAAGAGCCATGCGCGATCTGATCCGCGCCATTCCGGACGGCACCTATACGTTCAAGGACGACATCGACGGCGACGGTCTTTCCGACAATCCAATTCATCTGCACGCAAGCATGACGGTGCGCGGCGATGCGATGACCGTCGATCTCTCAGGGTGCAGCGCCCAGGTGCTTGGGCCGACAAACGCGACGGTCGCCTCGACGAGCTCCGCGGTGTTCTACGTGCTCATGGCTGTCGCGTCGGCGCGCATGCCCATTGCGCTCAATGCGGGATGCTATCGGCCGGTGACGATCGTCGCGCCGCCCGGGCTGGTAGTGAGCGCGCAATATCCCGCGCCTGTCGTGCATCGGGTGCTCATCACGCATCGCCTCTCGACCGTGCTGTTCGGCGCGCTGCATCAGGCGGTCCCCGAGCTCGTGCCTGCGGCCTATTACGCCCAGTCCTATGTGATCACGCTGCAGACCCTCGATGCGGCGCGCGGACGGCAGGTGCTGGTCGAGATCGAGGTCGGCGGCTGCGGCGCGCTCGCGACATCGGACGGCGCATCCGCGCAGGCATTTGGCATGCACAATAACTCGAACATCCCGATCGAGATGATCGAGGAGGAGCTGCCGCTCACGTTTCTGGGCTATGGGCTGCGCGCGGACTCGGGCGGTGCGGGGCGCCACCGCGGCGGGCTTGGCCTTTGGCGCGAATGGCGCATCGACTGCGCACAGGCGCAGCTCACCACCAACCTCGATCGCTTCCGCTTTCCGCCGTTCGGGCTCGCGGGTGGGGATGCGGGCGCGCTCAGTGCGCTCTATCTCATTCGCGACGGAGAGCGTCAAACGCTTCCCTCCAAGATCACCAACATGATGCTGCGCCAGGGTGATGTCATCCGCCTCGAGACTTCGGGGGGCGGCGGCTATGGCGATGCCCGCACACGCGCGCGCGACGACGTGCTGCACGACATGCGCCTCGGGTACGTCACTGCCGAGGCCGCCACTCACAGCTACGGCCTCTCCGTTTCATCCTCCCCTGCGAAGTGAAGCGAAGCGAAACGAAG